>JANMRV010000546.1:0-1068 GCA_031388685.1 Planctomycetota bacterium | reverse complement strand
CCTACACCGAGATTCCGGGCATGGGCCACTCGATCCAGGTCGGCGGCAAGAACATTGGCGGACTCTTCGATCTCGAAAGTCCGAACACTCCGCCGGGCACGCCGCCCCTGATCGGTGTGATGGTCAAGGTCGAGAGTGCCGACGCGACCGCCGCCAAGGTCGTTGCGCTCGGCGGCAAGGCGCTGCCGGCTTTCGACATCATGGACCAGGGTCGCATGGCGGTCTGCTTCGATCCCAATGGCGTCAACCTCGACGTCTGGCAGTCGAGGAAAGGTCCGGGCATGGACGCCGACAGCGAAATGCACGGCGCGCCGAGTTGGTTCGAGACGTTGACTAGCGACGTCGATCGCGCGGCGAAGTTCTACTGCGCGCTCTTCGGCTGGACTTCGAAGGAGCTGCCGATGCCGGGTGGAAATTACACGGTCTTCGAATTCGACGGCGCGAGCGTCGCGGGCGCGATGGCGATCACGCCGAAGATGGGGGACATGCGCCCGCTGTGGAAGACGTATTTCACCGTGAAGGACGCCGACGCCAGCGTGCGCGAGGGGACTGCGCTCGGCGCCACGATCTCGATGGCCATGAGAGACATCCCGGACGGCGGGCGCATTTGCGGCCTCGTTTCACCGCAGGGCGTTCCCTTCAGCATCGCTCAATACAAGAGCTGATCGCGGAAGGTCGAGCTACGCGCCCAGTTCGCCGAAGCGGCCGCGTTCCAGCGCGACATCCAGGCGCAGCCGTTGTCCGCGCGCGGGCGAGTCGCCGGGGCCGCTGAAAGCGCGCGAATCGAAGTCTTGGCGCAGTTCCACGCGCGCGAGATCGTCGCGCCAGAGCTGTCGCGCAGAGGGCGGAGCGCAAAGCGATTTACCGAGCAACGCGTCGGCGACGCGCGTTTCATCCGCTGATGCGCCGAAGTTTGCGGCTTCGCCCGTGGAGAACAGACCGCGCTCGCGGCGGCTCCAACCGTCGCCGGCGCAAAGTGTGCTCAAGCGCGCGCCTTCGATCGAGCGCGATTCTCTCCGCGAGCCCGAGAGATCGACGTAGAGCAGCGCATCGGGACCGAGCGCCACC
>JANMRV010000759.1:0-9343 GCA_031388685.1 Planctomycetota bacterium | reverse complement strand
CGTGGACGGAATCAGGGGCGAGTAGCGAGGATGGCGGGCATGAAAAATCCCGCCGCAGTGCTCCTGCTCGCGTTCGCGTCGCTGTCGAGCTGTGTCTCGACCGCGCCGCAGCCGGTCTCGGCGCCGATCAAGTCGATCCTGCGCCTGGAGGATCGTCGAACGACTGGCCCGAACGGCGAGCTGCTGCAGTTCCTCGCGGACTCGGACGCAGCCGTGCGCGCGCGCGCTGCGACGGCGGTCGGACGCCTCAAGTTCCCGAACGGCGGCACGCAGGCGACGACGAAGCTTCGGGCGTTGTTGCGCGACGGCGATGAAAGCGTGCGCGCTTGTGCGGCGTTCGCGCTGGGCATGCGCGAAGACCCGGCTGCGTATGAAAACTTGGTCGCGCTCGGAGTCGGAACGAAGCAGGACCATTCGGCGCTGGTCCGAGCGCGAGCGATCGAAGCGGCGAGCAAGTTGAATCGAGCGGAGCTGTCCGAGGAGATCCTCGCGGCCCTCGATGATCCTTCCGCTGATGTCCGGATCGAAGCTGCTGCCGGCACCGCGCGTTGGAAGACCGACGCACTGAACGCGAGCGCAATCAACACACGGCTCGCGGCCTTCGTCGCGAAGGAAAGCGACCTGCGCGTGCGCACCTATGGCCTCTTCGCCTTGGAACGTCGCAAGGCCAAGGAAGGCCGCGACGTGTGCTTGAAGAGCGCGCAGTCAGCGGATGTCGATGAACGCCTGTTCGCCGTGCGCGGTCTTGCCAATCTCGCAGGGGAACCTGAGGTCGACGCTGCCCTGACGCTTGCCTCGCGCGACTCCGATTGGCGAATTGCGGTCGAGGCCATGCGCGGGCTGGCCAAGAGCAAGGCCCCGTTTTCGAGCGCAACGTTCGCCGCGACTCTCGCGAGTGCAAGTCACCACGTGCGGGCGGCCGCGCTGGAAGCGATTGCAGCCTTGGGCGAGGCCGTCCTGATGGCTCCGATGCGAGATGCGACTTTTCGCGAGGCCTTCAAGCGCCTGCCTGCGGACAAGTCCACCAGCGTGCGCGTCGCGGCCATGTCGAATTCGCTCCTGCGCGTGTCGCTCGAACTCATGGGTCCCCTGCAACCCGATGCTTCCGCGCACGTTCGCGCCGCGGTGATCAAAGGCCGCGCGAAGGATCGGGCGGAAGAGTCGCTCCTCGATGGGATCGAGGAAAATTGGCTGACTCTCGAACCCGAGGGCGGCGAGAAGAGTCTGCTGGTTCGCGGCGCTCAGATCGAGGCCCTTGCCGAACGGCCTGACGACGAAGCGACGAAGGCAATGATGGAGCGCCTGGATGACGCGGACAACGGATTGCGCCTTGCCGCGGTGACGGCGCTGCTCGAGCAGAAGTGGCCGAAGTTCGACGTCGCTGCGCTGGCGCGTTGCTATGACACCTCAATGGGCGAAGTTTCGACGGAGGTGCGCTTCAATGTCCTGAAGCTCGCAGCGAAAATCGGCGGGAACGAAGCCAAAAAGTTGCTCGAACGCGGACTCGAGGATCCCGACGCCTACGTTCGTCGCACCGCGCACGACGAACTCGAGAAACTGACGGGTTCGGCGATTCCTTGGACAGATCGCGCTCTGCCTGAAGTCGAGCTCGGCTTCCCCGGCGAAGGCGCGCTCGCGAATCTTCGGCCGCACGTCGTGATCGCGACGTCGCGCGGCGAAATGGAGTTCGTGCTTTTTGCTGACGAAGCGCCGCAGCACGTCCTGAACTTCCTGAAGCACGCGGACTTCTACAAAGGCACGACCTTCCACCGCGTCGTCTCCGATTTCGTCGCGCAAGGCGGCGACGCGCGCGGCGATGGCAACGGCGGATCGAGCTGGCGCGGCGACGCGTTGCGCCATGAAATCACGCCGCGCAAGTACGTGCGCGGCTCGCTCGGCATGCCGCGCAACGAGGACTGGGACTCGGGCGGCAGCCAGATTTTCGTCACGCACCGCGCGACGCCGCACCTCGACGGCCGCTACACGATTTTCGGCGAACTGGTCAAGGGCTTCGATGTGCTCGACGCGATCGATCTTGGCGATACGATCGACGAAGTGCGCGTCCTGCGCTGAGAACGACGCACGTTCCCGGCGCGCCCTCGCTGGGCGGTAGCGAGCCAGCCTCGACTGCGCCGGTTGCCTACCACCGGCTACTGCTTCGGGCTCGTCGCGCGGCGCGGCCTGAAATATTCATCGCGCCAGAACTTGCCCGTGGTGAAATCGCCGTGCAGCCTGGGATTTTCCCGCGAATCGTCGCCGTCAAAAAGGAACGACTTGAAATGCATGCGTTCGCGCAAGCTGGGCGGGATGCGGTGCATGGAAAAAAGCTGGCTCTGCATCTTGCCCGCGCGCTGATCGGGCATGCTCGGCGTGGCTTCGAAGAAATGGTCGATCCACACGAGCAGTGAACCCTTCGGCGCCAGGTAGAAGCCGCTCGACTCCGCGAACTCGGCCTTGTCGTTCAGGCTCAACTGGAAGAACTGCGTGCGCCCATGCGCGGGGCCCAGCAAGTAGGGATACACAGCGCGTTCGGTCTTTTGCACCGAATCCGCGTCGGCCATGTAAACGATGTTCGTGAAGATCGGCAGTGCATCAGGATCGGGAGCTAGCAGGCCGGCGTCGTTCCCAACCTGCGCGTTCGCGGTACCAAGGATCAGGTTGGTGATGATGCAGCCCATGCTGTGGCCGACGATGTCCACCTGCAGGTCGATGCCCCGCGAGCGCAGCTCGGCCTGCACGCGAGTCAGTTCGGCCAGGAATTGCGGCACGGCGGCCTGCGTCGGCTGGGCGATCGAGTCCGCGCGATAACTCTCTTCCGACTCCATGAGCAAGGTCGTGCGCCGGTGCATCTGCTCCCAGCTCGAGGTGCCGCCGATGTCGATCAGGATGCCGAGCACCATGTGCGGGATCATCAGGACGACATCCCGGGCAAATGCCCCGACTCCCGTGCCGGGATTACGCTGCAGTTCGGGGAATTCGGCGTCGAGTTCGGCGATCGCCTCTGCGGCGATTTTCTTTTCCAGGCGCTGATTTTCGGCGGTGAACATGTCCGTCGACCTGAACGCGCCGGAGATTTCGCTGTAGATCGTCATCGGCGCGCGACCGATCGCGCGCAGCAGGTCCTCGGCGACTACGAAGGGGGCTGTGAGCCAGGCCTGCCACTGACGCTCTTCGCCGTAGCGAACCAGGAAGAGATGGTCCCAGTAGCTCGAGAACAGGGACGACTGCCAGTTGATGAACACAGGATAGACGCCGTCGGCGAGCATCTCGCTGTGCAACTCCACCGCGCGCACGACGCTGCCGGTCTGCGTGTTCAGCCCGCCGTGGATGAAGATCACGACACGCGGCTTGAGCGGATCGATCGGAGCATTCGGTTCGCCCATGCTCGCCGCCGCCTGGTGCGCGCGATCCAGCATCCGCTCGGGCGATTTCGAAACGTCGGTCAGCCCTGGAGTCCAGGTCAGAGTCTGCTGGCCCCTTGTCCGCGAAAAGCCCTGCGCATACTCGGCGATGTGCGCGACGATCCGGTCAAGTTGCTGCTTGTACTTGGTCTTGTCGACTTCGCGATAGTGGCCGATGTTCAAGATGGGCTGGTCGGTCGGGTCGACCGGAGTGCCGCGGAAATTGATCATGACGATGTGCTCGTCGGGCACACGGCCTTTGGGCCCGGCGCAACCGGCGACCAACAACGTCGTGAGCGCCGCTACGGTTCTCAGCAATTTCGATGCGACTTGGTTCATTCGGGCTGTTGGGGAAGAGGTGAATCTGCCTGCAAGCGGAAGGGGAGAATTCAACGCACCTACTTGGCCCTGGACAACTCCGGCCTGGTCCGCTGTCCTGAAATGGGCGTCCGTGGCCCTTCCTTGGGCTCCAGGAAAGCCAGACGGTCGGCCCAGGCCAGGAAATCGCAAATTGCCGCGGAAGCGCGAGCTTGGCTCCACCAGGGCTCTGCAGGTTGCCGATAGCTCTCGCACTCGAGCGCGCGCTTTGCGTTCGGGCTAGTCGATGAATCGCCTCCTCCTCCCCGCAGGACTGCTGCTGGCGGCACTTGCCGCCGCGAACAGCGTGTTCGAGCAGCATCTGAGGCTCGTCGAACTCGAGCGCCAGCCGGTCCTGGGGCCTGAACAATTGATCGCCCTGCGCAATCGCATCGAGAGTGAGCGCGCGAAATGGTCCAAGGAACTCGAAGCGCGCTGGGCAGAGGAGCGCGAACTCGAGGCGCGGCGAGCGCGGTCCGACGAGGAAGAGATGGCTCGGCTGCAGGACAAGTTGCTCGAACAACGCGCCGCGCTCGAGGAACAAAGCGGCGTGCTTGCGCAGTGGGAGGAGAACTGGAGCGAGCTTTCGCCGACGGTCATCCAACGCCGCCTGTTCGAAATTCAGGCGCGACTCGAATCGCAAAGCAGCGATCTTGAGATCGCCACGCGCAAGGACCAAGAAGATCTGCTGCGCGTCCATCGCAACGTGCGCGATCTGGCGACCAAACTCGATTCGTCGCTCGCGGCGCCGGATACCGAAAGACTCTGGGGGGACCTGGTGGGGCCGGTCGTGCAACTGATCGGCGATTCGACCGTCGGCAGCGGCGTGTTGCTCGAATCGCGCCCGCTGCCGGACGGCGGCTATGCCACCAACATTCTCACCGCCTGGCACGTCGTGCGCGACATCTACGGAAAACCGGACAATACCAGCGCGCCGGTGCCGGTGAAGGTTTACGCGCCCGACGGAACATGGCGCAATCTCACCGCACACCTCCTGGTCCGCGATGTATCGCTCGATCTTGCGCTGCTCCTGGTCGACACCAACGAGAGCTTGCCGTTCGGCGCGCGATTGGCGCCGCGCAACGAGCTCGAGGGCATCAGGACTTTCGACGGCATTTACGCGGTCGGCTGTCCGCTGGGCAACGATCCGATTCCGACCGTCGGCGAAGTCGCGACGACGCACCACGAGATCGACGGCGCGAAGTACTGGATGATCAGCGCGCCGACCTACATAGGGAATTCCGGCGGCGGGATTTACGCTGCGCGCTCCCATGACTTGGTCGGCATTTTTTCGAAAATCTACACGCACGGTTCGACGCGCTCGACGATCGTGCCGCACATGGGCCTGATGACGCCGCTCAGCGTCGTGTACGACTGGCTCGACACGACCGAGTACGCGTACTTGGAAGCGAAGGCGCCCGCGATCGAAGCACAGACGGCCGCAGCAAAACACTAGGCAACAGTTCGACGGCGAGGCCGCTTGCGTTCCAGTGAGCGCTGTCGGCCTGTCGATAGCCGGCCAGGATTCGAACGAACATGGAGCAAAGAACCAAACAGCAGGTCGCCTGCCCGGATTGCGGGCAGGGCTTTTCACCACGTGGCCTCAGCGGTCACCGTCGGATGCGTCACGGGCTGCGGCCTGCGCCGGCCCTGCCGCGCGAGCCCAACCGAGCTGTCGAGGGGATCTCGTCGATCATGAACGCGCTCGCGGGATTGCAGGACGCGGTCGAACGCATCGAACTGCATATGGCGGCATGGCGGAACCCGCTCGCCAAAGCGGAGACGCCCGAAGAAGAGATCGCGCGCCTGAACCGCGAGCTGGCGGAACTGCTCCAACACATCGACCGCATGAAGCGGACAGGTCTCGCCTCGACGACCATTCGGATGGCGTCGTCCGAATCGGCGCAGCGCTCGACCTTCGAACTCGCGCAGCTGCGTCGCAATCAGGCACGCTTGGTTTTCCGGCTCGAAGAGCTGCGCCACGGCGTTCCGAGCGACGAGCGCTTCCTCAGCTGATCGCCCTGGCGCAGATCGTGCCTTCGGCGATGGTGAAGGCGCGACCGCCGAGCAGTGTCCGTTCGCCGCGCACGCCGACTTGCACCAGGCCGCCGCGCTTCGACGCCTGCCAGGCGACCAGGTCGTCTTTGTGCAGGCGCTCGGCCCAAAACGTTCCCAAGCTGCAGTGCGCTGAGCCGGTGACCGGGTCCTCGTCGATGCCGGCGCCTGGGGCGAAGAAACGCGAGACGAAATCGAAGCGGCCCGTGCCGCGCGCCGTCACGATCACACCGCGCGTGCCCAGATGTACGAGCGCCGCAAAGTCGGGCCTGAGCGCGCGCACGATTTCTTCGCTGTCCACCAGGCAGAGGTAGTCGAAGCGGCTCTTGCCGATCCACTGCGGCGTGCAGCCCAGCGCTGCGCCAAGACCGTCGGGCGCGGATACCTGGACAGCGGGGTTCGACGGGAAATCGAGCTGGATCCAATCGCCGTCGCGCCGCGCGCGAAGCTCCCCGCTGCGCGTGTGAAAGACCAGCACTTCGTCGCGGACCGGCACTTGCTTGGTCCACAGCGCGTGAGCGGTGGCCATGCTGGCGTGCCCGCACAGATCGACTTCGACCGCCGGCGTGAACCAGCGCAAGTCGAAGCCCGACTCGCGCGGCGAGACGAAGGCGGTCTCGGACAAGTTCATCTCGCGCGCGACCAGCTGCATCCACTTCGGATCCGCGGCTTCGGTCAAAACGCACACGGCGGCCGGATTGCCCTCGAACGGCCGCTGTGCGAAAGCGTCGATCAAGAAGTAGGGCGTCGCCTGCTCGCCGTGGAATGCCATGTCAGCGCTCGCGATCCTGACGAGTGCGATCGAGCGCGACGGCGGCGACGATGATCGCGCCGGTGACGATCTTCTGCACGGGTTCCGATATTTCCGCGAAGGCGCAGCCGGCGCCGAGCGTCGTGATCATCAACGCTCCGACGAGACTGCCGAGCACACTGCCGCGGCCGCCGCTCAGGGATCCGCCGCCGATCACGACCGCGGCGATGATGTTCAATTCCGCGCCGATGCCGCTGGTCGGACTGCCCTGACCGTTAAGGTTGTCGAATTCGAGCACACCGGCAAGCGCCATGAAGAAACCGCACAGCGCGTAGACCTCGATCTTGCGGAGCTCGACAGCAACGCCGCACAAGCGCGCGGTCGGCTCGTTGGAGCCGATCGCAAAAACGTGGCGGCCGAAGACAGTGCGCTGCAGGAGCAGCGCGAGCAGGACGGCGAGCAGCACGATGATCCACACGCCACTCGGCACGAATTGCAGACTCCCGGCCGCGGGCGGATCCAGCAGGCCGGCGAGCCACTCAGGCGCGCTGGCCGCGATCTTGCGTTCGTCCGCGATCGTCTCGGCCAGTCCGCGATAGGCCAGCATCGTGCCGAGCGTGACGATGAACGGAACGAGCCGCAGGCTGGTGACCAAAAGACCGTTGAGCGCGCCGGCCGTGACGCCGACCGCGATCGTCGCGCACAGCGCGAGCAGCGGAGGCCAGCCGGCCGCAAGTGCCTGAGCCAGCGTCACGCTGGTCAGCGCCAGCAGCGCACCGACCGAGAGATCGATTCCACCCGCGGCCACCACCGCGGTCATGCCCAGCGCGCCGATGCCGATGATCGATGTCTGCTTGGCGATCAGCGCCAATCGATAGCCCGAGAAAAACGTCGCCTCGGGTTTGAAGAAATGACCGTAGAGCCCGCTCAGCGCGAGGATCGAGAGCAGGCCGAGGAACGGCGCGAGTGCCGCAAGCAGCGCCCTCGACCGGCCGCGACGCGCGCTCACGATCCGACTCCGCTTGCAGTGCGCAACAGCGTGGCTTCCGTCCACTCGGAGGCCGGCCGCATGGCGCACAGCCGGCCGCGCTGGAATACGGCGATGAAATCGCAGACGTGCAAGAGCTCCGGGAAATGCGAACTCGCCAGCACGATCGCCTTGCCGCGGGCCGCGAGTTCCCCGATCGCCTGGTACATCTCGCTCTTCGTCGCCACGTCGATGCCGCGAGTGGGTTCGTCGAGCAGCAGCACGTCGGCATCCTGATGCAAGAGGCGCGCGAAAGCGACCTTCTGCTGATTGCCGCCCGAGAGTGTCGCAACCACGGCCCGAGGGTCGTCCGGCTTGCAGCGCATGCGTTGCAGTCTCTCGCTGACCGCCGCGCGGCGGCGGCCGAGCGAAAGCCAGCCCCAGCGCGAGTAGGGCTCGAGGCGCGAAAGTGTCATGTTGTCTTCGATCGATTGGCGCGTGGCGAGGCCCTCGCCCTTGCGGTCTTCGCTCAAAAATCCGATCGCGTTTCGAATCGAAGCGCGCGGATTCGATCGCGGCAGCAGTGAACCGCTCAGCTTGACCGAGCCCGATCGCACGGGGTCCAGACCGTAGAGGCAGCGCAGGAACTCGCTGCGGCCCGCGCCGACGAGCCCGGCGATTCCGAGGATCTCTCCGCGGCGAATCTCGAGTGTCACGTCATCTGGCGCGCGCACGCCGCACAGATGCTCGGCGCGCAGCAAGACTTCGCCGACCGTGTGCGGCACGTGCGGAAACATCGCGTCGAGCGGGCGGCCGACCATGGCCGCGACCAGACCGTCGACCGTGACATCGGCCATCGAACCTTCGGCGACCCTCTTGCCGTCGCGCAGCACCGTATAGGTGTCGGCGAACTGGGCAAGTTCCTCGAGGAAGTGCGTGACGACGACAATGCCAAGACCGCGCGACGCGAGTTCGCGGAGCACGACGTACAGGCGCGCCGCGTCGGCCTTGCCGAGTGAACTGGTCGGCTCGTCGAGCACGATCACGCGCGCTTCGCTGGACAGCGCGCGCGCGATTTCGACGAGTTGCAGAGTCGAGAGCGAAAACTCGCGCGCGGGCCGGTCGACGTCGATCGCAGTGGAGGTCAAGCGCGCGAGTGCACTCTGCGCACGCTGCCGCGTAACGTTGCGATCGACGATGCCCCCGTGCGCCGGCTCGGTGCCGAGCGAGATGTTCTCCGCGATCGTCAGGTCGGGCGCGATCGCAAGTTCCTGGTGGATCATGGCGACGCCGGCACGCCGCGCCTGCGCGGGCCCCCGCGGGCGAAAAGGCGCCCCGTCGACTTCCATGGAGCCTGAATCCGCGGCGTGCACGCCCGCGAGGATGCCGAGCAGCGTCGATTTTCCAGCGCCGTTTTCACCGACGAGCGCGCGCACTTCTCCCGGCCTGACTTCGAATGAAATATCGACGAGCGCGCGCGTGGCGCCAAAGCTCTTCGAGACTCGCGTCATGCGAAACAACGGCGCGGACATCAAGAAACTCGCGGGCTATTGTTCCTTCTCGAGGTAGTCACGCTCTTTCAAAGCTCTCTGCTTGTAAGGCCTCGGTTCGCGTTCAATCTGCTTAAAGTCCAGCGCCCGCACCAATCGCTCGCCTGTGTCGATGCGCCGCTCGGGCTTGCCGCCGGTCAGGAGCGTGTGCATCGCAGTCACCGCCAGATATCCCATGCGCACCGGATCTTGCACGACAGTCGCATGCAACGACAAATTGGCCAGGGCAGCATCGATCTTCGCGCTGCTGTCGAAGCCGATC
>JANMRV010000514.1:0-7779 GCA_031388685.1 Planctomycetota bacterium | reverse complement strand
GTTGTCCATCCAACCGAACGGAGTGTCTCCGCAGTCCAAGATCCGATAACGGCCTTGGGGCAGTCGAAGTCTCACTACGCCGGCGGCGTCGGATTTCACTTGCAGCATCGGCTCGCCGCTGCCCTGCACCACGAAAGAGCGCTTGGAAAACGCTTTGCCGTCGTCATCGGCCAGCAGCGTGACGTCGGCCTCGACGAGCACGATGTTGGCAACGAACAAGGCTTGCTCTCCGGGGTTGGTCTGCAGCGAAGTTTCGGCGCTCCAGAACCAGGAGGAATCGTCGGTGCGCACGGTGAGCTTCCACCTGCCCGGCGGCAAGGGAGCAAGCCGCGCGACTCCGGCCGCGTCGCTGCGTGCGGCAGTTCGATCCTCCTGTCCCCTCGGCGTGGCGTCATTGTCTGAACGCGCGAGCACGACCAGACTCGCGCCGGGCAGGCCATTGACCAAGATCGAAACGTTAAGACTTCCCGGGAAAATCGCGGTTATGTCGAAGTCATGCCGTGTTTCCTTGCCGGCTTCGATCATGACCTTGCCCAGCAAGCGTCGCGGGCCATCGAGGCCCATGCTCGAGTTGAAGCTGGTCGCGACCATCACATCGGGGAACTTGAGGATGACTTCCACTTCGCCGGCGAGCAGCGGTCCGACGCGGAAATTGCCGTCGGCATCCACGCCTCCAGGTTCGTTTGCCGGTTCTTCGAAGGAGTCCAGCATCGACTCCAGCGGATCTCCGTCGATGAAAGTAGGCAGCGCGCTCAGGGACAAGCCTGCGAAGCTTGCGCCCGCGGGGCCCAGCAGCCGTCCGACGAGAAAACCGCTGGCGGGCAGCAACAACTCGACATCGCGCTCGCCGCCGTCGAGCTCGAGTGGAGCGAGCCGGGTCGAGACCCTCGCCCCATTCCTCGCGCTGAGCTCATAGTTGGCATTGGGCAGAGCATCGAAAACGAAGCGTCCCCGCTCATCCGTATTTGTCTGGCGCGCATTCCTTCGAGCATCGACGAGCGCTTGATAGTTGCGTGCCTGTCCCGCCGCGTTCTTGGACTCATCGATGAAGGCAGAAAGCGCCACACGCACGCCGGCCACGGGCGTATGTGTCGTTCCATCGAGCACTACGCCCCGCAAGCGCGTACCGTGGTTGAGTTGCGCCGTCACCGCGCGCACTTCATTGGCTGCCAGCGCGGGGACAATGACTGAACAGGTCGAATAGCCCGCGGCGACAACGTGCAACGTAATGTTATCGGGGATCAATGCGTCATAAATCCCGCCCGTGGGCAGCGGCACGTCGGGGCCGCGCACTTCGAACTCGTGCGGTGACGTATTCGAAGTGTGGTAATCGACTCGCAGGCGATAATCGACGACGGCGTTGCCCGCATCATCCAACACGGTCAGCGCGACGGCTGCGCTGCCGCGCAGCTTCGCCTTCACGTTCGATCCAGGCCTGACGTCGCTCTGACTCCAGGGCAGATAGCGCGGATCGCGCACTTCGATCGTGTACGCGCCTGGATCGAGGTCGTCGAAGCTCCAGTTCTGCGATGAGCCTGCGACCCGTTTCGCCACCCGCTCGGCACCGGCTCCCAGCAACACGATGGAGCCCTCGGCCGGGTTGCTGAAGATGTGCAGCGTCTGGCAAAAGGTGGTGACGATGATGCGACGCGAGTTGTCGGGCCCGTCGTAGACGATGTTGGCTTCGACCGTTTCCCCGCTGCGCACGACGACCGTCGGCCCGGGCGCATTGACCACCATGTCCGAGCGTGCGTTCAGCCGCGCGGGACCAGGTGGGAGACCCTCGAGCAGGAATTCGCCGGTTCGCGGATCGACCTTCGCGCTCGTGCGCGTCGTATCACCGCCATCGCCAGGTGGCTTGTAGGAGGAATTCGCGCCCGCCCTCCAATCGCCGGGAAGCGGTTTGCCCGCAGAGTCCACGACAAGTCCGTGGATCGAACCCGCGACCGCGAGCACGACCTCGCCGATGTCGGTCACTTCGTGCGGCGGCAGTTCAAACCAACGCCAATTGACGGGGGCGCAGCCTGAGTACTCAGACTGCAGGAAGAACTGGAGTGCTAGCGGAGGGTCGAAGCGCAGCGAGAATCGGCCGTCCTGATCACTCTCGCCCTTGAATGGGCCCCAGTCCTTGGGCGCGCCATGTTTCATGACGAGTTCGGCGTTGCCTGCGAAGCCGCTCAGCCGGAGCTTGACGCCCGCTGCCGGACTGCCGTTGGCGAACACGAAGCGCCCGCGCAGTTCAGCCTGAAGCGCCGTGGTCAGCGGTGTCTGAGCTTCGGCGGGGACTTGCGCGTTGCTCTCGAGGACCTGCGCCCGTTCCTCGACCGACGGCAGATCTGTTGGAGCATCGAGGGTCGCGCCCGACGGCACGGATGGGGGGGCCGCCTGATCAAGGAGCGCGTCGATCTGCGCGCCGGGACCTCTTGTCCGCAGCATGAGGATCAGCGCGACCACAATCGCGAGCACAAGCAGGCTCAGTGCCGGTAGCGTGCGTCTCATGTCCGTGAGGCTGGTGAATGGAAATTGCTGGATCCCGTACCAAGCTCGACCTCGACGTCGGATGCGGTACCACGTCTGCTTTCGGCACCGCGGACGCGCACGCGAGCGCTGGCGACGATGGCGGTCGGGGTGACGAAGTCGAATCCGGTAACGGATCCCGGCGCAACCATGTGCGGCAGTCTCCCGCTAGAGTGTGCGGTGCCTTGAGAAAGATCAGCGATCGGCCGTCGTTCGGCCCGCGCATCGACGCGGAGGAGCGCGTTTCCAGCAGGGGCCTGCGAGTTTTCTTGCCGCTCCAAGGCCGCTCCGGCCTTGCACTGGTGCTGTCGCTCGCTACGGCCGTCGCTCTTGCAGGTCCGCAGGCCAAAAGCGCGCTGGGCCAGGACGACGCGGCGGCGCGCGCTGCCCAGCGTGCCTTCGACGAACACGTCGCGCCGACTCTCGCGAACGAGTGCCGCAGCTGTCACGGGCCGACGAAGCAGCGCAGCCGGTTGCGCGTCGACACGCGCGCGGCGTTGCTCGCCGGCGGCAAGCGCGGCGCCGCGTTCGTCGCGGGCGATCCCGATGCGAGCGTGCTGATCCACGCATTGCGACGCACGGACGCCGACCTCGAGATGCCGCCTTCGCACGAACTCGCCGCCGATGTGATCGGGGCGTTCGAAGTCTGGATCCGCGGCGGTGCGCCTTGGCCTGAGGGCAGCGTGCTGCCTGCCGGCAATGCGGCTGGCGGCGCCGAGTTCCCCGAGACCTGGGCCTTCGAACCACCGCAACCTCACACACCTCCCGCTTTGTCGGACGCGCCCGCCTTCGCGCATTTCGTTCGCGATCCGCTCGACGCTTTCATCGCTGCGCAACTGGCGGCGGCTGGACTCGAGCCTTCGCCGGAGGCCGACGCGCGCACGCTGATCCGTCGCGCGACGCTCGATCTCACAGGCCTGCCGCCGACGCCCGAAGAGGTCGCAGCCTTTGTCGCACAGTCGCGCGATGCGGGCGATCGCGCCTATGTCCAGCTGATCGAGCGCCTGCTCGCGGCGCCGCAATTCGGCGAGCGCTGTGCCGCCGACTGGCTCGACCTCGTGCGCTTCGCCGAGACGAACGGCTTCGAGATGAATCAGCCGCGCAAGGATGCCTGGCCCTATCGCGACTGGGTCGTCGACGCGTTCAACCGCGACCTTCCCTTCGCACACTTCGTGCGCGCGCAGCTCGCGGGCGACCAGCTTGGCGAGGACGCCGCGACAGGTTTTCTCGTCGCCGGTGCGTGGGATGAGGTCAAGAGTCCCGATCCGGAGCTGACCGCGGTTCAGCGCGACGACGAGTTGCACGGCATCGTCGCGACGACCAGCGCCGCGCTGCTCGGTCTGACCGTCGGTTGCGCCAAGTGCCACGAACACAAATTCGACCCGATCGACCAGCACGACTACTACGCGATGCGCGCCTGTTTCGCCGGCGTGCAGATCGCCAGCCGGCCATGGCCACGCGCCGCAGTCGTTGAAGCACCTGCAGGCCGAGATTCAGTCGACGCGGTGCGCAACGTCGATCGCTTCGCGCCGGTCGTCGCGAAGCGCGTGCGCTTTGTCGTCACCGCGACGAGCGGCGCCGAGCCGTGCATCGACGAGTTGGAAATTTTCGCCGCCGATGGACCCGATGCCGCCGACGGCGCGACGGGGCGCAACGTCGCACTTGCGTCGCTCGGCGCCGTCGCGCGCGTGTCGAGCGTCTTTGCGGACAATCCGCGCCACACGCTCGAGCACGTGAACGACGGTCGCTTTGGCAACGACTACAGTTGGATCCCGTCGGAGCCGCTCGGCTGGGTCGAGATCGAACTGCCAGAACCGACCGCAATCGACACGGTGGTGTGGGCCCGCGACCGGACCGGCGAGTTCCACGATCGCCTCGCGACCGGCTATCGCATCGAAGTTCAAACCGAGGGCGCTGACTGGAGCGTAGTCTCGAGCTCAGCCGATCGCCGCGCGCAGGCCGAGTCCGGGCCGAGCATCTTCGCGGGCCGCTTCGATGCCATGCCTGCGGTAACGCGGCGACTCGAGCGCGGCAATCCGATGGAACCGCGCGAGGAGGTTGCGCCGGGCGGCGTCGCGCGCGTGCATGTTCCGTTCGCGCTCGCCGACGCGAGCAACGAACCTGCGCGGCGTCGCGCATTGGCTGAGTGGATTGTCGCGCCCGAAAATCCGCTCAGTGCGCGCGTGATCGTCAATCGCATCTGGCAGCAACACTTCGGCCGCGGACTGGTCGAGACGCCCAGCGACTTCGGCGCGATGGGGGCGCGGCCCAGCCATCCAGAATTGCTCGACACGCTCGCCTGCGATTTCGTGCGCGGCGGCGGGAGCATGAAGGCGTTGCACCGGCGACTCTTGCTCTCCGCGACCTGGCGCCAGTCGAGCCGGCCCGAGGCCAAGGCGCTCACAATCGACGCGGGCAACCGGTTGCTCTGGCGTTTCGCGCCGCGTCGCCTGCCCGCCGAGGCGATCCGCGATTCGATGCTCGCGGTCGCGGGCGTGCTCGACCTCACGCTGGGCGGTCCCAGCGTTTCGCCCTTCGCGCCCAACGACAACTACGTGCGGCTCTACGAGCCCAAGCGCGAGTTCGTCGCGGCCGACTTTCGCCGCTCGATCAATCTTCTGCGCGTGCGCATGCACCCCGATCCGACGTTCGCGTCCTTCGACCTGCCCGACGGCGGTCAGCCCTGCCCGCGCCGCGGCAGCGCGATCACTCCTTTGCAGGCGCTCGCGCTGACGCACTCGCCTTTCGTGCTCGAGGCAGCGAACCGTTTCGCCGCAAGGCTCGCAGCCGAACGGCCGAACGAGCTCGAAGCGCAGGTCCGTCGCGCGTTCGAACTGGTCTTCAGCCGCGCGCCGGACGCGGGCGAACTGAGCGCCGCGCGAGACGTCGCGCGCGACCACGGCCTCGCGACTTGCTGCCGCGCGCTGCTCAATGCGAGCGAGTTCCTATGGATCGAATGAGACGACTCCACCAACGCCGCGCCTTCCTTGCGGGTAGCGGCAGCGGCCTGGCCCAGATCGCGCTCGCCGCGTTGCTCGCGGACAAGGCGCGCGGCGCGCCGGCCCGCTCGCCCGCGCGCGCGGACGACGTGCTCCCGATCCGGCCCGTGATCGATCCATCTGCGCCGCTGCGTGCGCGGCCGCCACCGTTCGCGGCGCGTGCGAAACGAGTGCTGGTGATCTACTGCTCGGGCGCGCTCAGCCAGCTCGACACGTTCGATTGGAAACCGGAACTCCTGAAACGAGACGGGACGCCGTTGCCGGGCGGCGAAGGGTTGGTCACGTTCCAGGGCGAGCAGGGCAATCTCACGCGCAGCCCGTGGAACTTCGCGCAGCGCGGAGAATGCGGCAAATGGGTGTCCGACTTGCTGCCTGAACTCGCGCGACGTGTCGACCGGATGTGCTTTCTGCACGGCATGGTCGCGAAGAGCAACACCCACGGGCCCGGCGAGAACCAGATGAGCACCGGTTTCACGCTCGAGGGTTTTCCCGGCATGGGAGCGTGGGTGAGCTACGCGCTCGGCAGCGAGTGCGAGGATCTGCCTGCGTTTGTTGCGATTCCAGATCCGCGCGGTCTGCCGCAGTCGATGGGCAATCACTGGGGTTCCGGTTTCCTGCCGGCTGTTTTCCAGGGCACGGCCTTCGGGGCGAACCGGCCGATCGAGCATCTCGCGCTGCCAGCCGGCCTCGACGAAGCGAGCGACCGCGCCGGCCGCGAACTCACGCGCACGCTCGATCGACAACGTCTCGAGCGCTTCCCCGGCGACAGCGATCTGGCCGCGAGGATCGCGAGCTTCGAACTCGCCGCGCGCATGCAGCTCAAGGCCGCGGCGGTCGGCAACCTATCTAGCGAGAGCGCCGCAACGCGCGCCGCCTACGGTTGCGACGACGCGAATCCGCACAAGGCCGGCTTCGCGCGCAACTGCGTGCTGGCGCGCAGGCTGCTCGAATCGGGCGTTCGTTTCGTGCAGTTGTTCAACGGCTCCTACGCGATGGGCGAGGGCGTCGGCAACTGGGATGGCCACAAGTATCTCGCGCAGCAGTACGCGATCCACGCGCCGATCCTCGACCAGCCCGCCGCCGCTTTGCTCGACGATCTTGCGCAGCGCGGTCTGCTCGACGACACGCTCGTGCTTTTCACGACCGAGTTCGGCCGCATGCCGACGTTCCAGAAAGGCGCGAGCGGCCGCGACCACAACCCGAAAGGCTTCACAGTCTGGCTCGCCGGCGCCGGCGTGAAGGCGCCCTTCAGTTTCGGCGCGACCGACGAATTCGGTTGGAAGGCCGTCGACGGCGCAACGACCATCTACGATCTGCACGCGACGCTGCTGCATCTGCTGGGGATCGATCACAAGCGGCTCTCCTGGTACCACAACGGAATCGAGCGCCGGCTGACCGACGTGCACGGCGAGGTGATCCGCGCCATTCTCGCGTGAACCGAGCCGAAGGAGTGACGCTTGTGGTCAGCGGCGGACCGCGCGGCGGCCCATTCGCTCCAGCGAACGGTCGAGCAGCGCATGGCTCGTGCGCGCACTCACGGGCGGTACAACCATGCCGATGCTTGCGGGCCTTGACCCTTCCCGTAGCCGCCCGTAATCAGCACCCGGCCGGCGCTGAGTGGCGCCACCGCTGAAAACTGGCCCGTCGTTCGCCCATCTCCGGCCACGAGGGCAAAGGAATTTGCACGCGGATCGTACGTTTCGATTTGCGCCGCGCCGCCTGCGATCAGCACGAGGCCATTCGCGAGCAGCACGGAACTGCCGTTGTGCTTGTAGCGAGGCCGCGCCATCGCCGGCCCCGCCGTGAACGTGTCGGACTTCGGATCGAACAATTCCGTCGAATCGTAGGCGCCCTCACTGTCGCGCTCGTCGGACCCACCTGTGATGAGCACGCGCCCATCGCCGAGCAAGACGGCGTCGTGCTTGTGACGGCGCATGCCCATATCTCCCACGCGGCTGAAGCTACCCGTCGTGGCGTCGTAGGTCTCCGCAGATGCGTACAGCTTGATCTCGGCGCGTCGGCCCCGGTGTCCGCCCGCGATCAGGATACGACCATCCTCGAGCCGTAGCGCCGCGTGGCTCTCTCTCGCGACGGTCATGGGGCTCGTCGGCGTGAACTTCGCTGTGTCGGGATCGTAGAGCTCAGCGCTATCGAGAAAAGTCCATTCCGGCCCGACGCCGCCTGCAATGAGCACCTTGCCATTTTCGAGAAGTACGGCAATGTGCCCTGCCCGAGCCGACAAGAGCGATCCCGTGGGGCTGAA
>JANMRV010000491.1:0-10014 GCA_031388685.1 Planctomycetota bacterium | reverse complement strand
TGCGAGTCATGCCCCAAATGCACCGAGTCCTAGGAGTTCCGTGACCGCTGTCCAGCACAACTTGCGCCGCGTCGCCATCGTCGGCCGTCCGAATGTCGGCAAATCGACGCTCTTGAATCGCATGTGCGGCTCGCGCGTCGCCATCGTCGAACCCACCGCCGGCGTGACGCGCGATCGCGTCGCCGTGCCCGCGCACTTGATCTGCACTTCCGGCGAGCGCTGGGTCGAAGCGATCGACACCGGCGGCATCGGCATCGTCGACCGCGACGACCTCGGCAGCGATGTCGAGCACCAGGTGGCCGTCGCCGTGCAGATGGCGGACTTGATCCTGTTCATGGTCGACGTACGCGACGGCTTGACGCCGCTCGACAAGGAAGTCGCGCGCCGGCTGCGCAGCGCGACCGTTCCCGTGATCCTGGTGGTCAACAAGGTCGAAGGCCGCGGGCTGGAATGGGATGTCGATTCGTTCCGCCAGCTGGGCATCAAGCTTGGTCCCTTCGCGATCAGCGCCGAATCCGGCGGCGGCACGGATCCCTTGTTCGAAGCGATCATGACCACGCTGCCGCCCTCCACCGAGGACGAGGGCCCGTCCGAGTCGGTGATGAAACTCGCCATCGTCGGCCAGCGCAACGCGGGCAAGTCGACCTTGATCAATCAGCTCGCCGGCGAAGAGCGCATGATCGTCAGCGAAATTCCCGGCACCACGCGCGACGCTGTCGACGTGCTCTTCGAGCGCGACGGCCGGCGTTTCGTCGCCATCGACACGGCCGGCGTCAAGCGCAAGCGCGCGATCTCCGATGCGATCGAGTTCTACGCGGACGCGCGTAGCTACAAGCAGATCCGCCGCGCCGACGTGGTCGTCCTGATGGTCGACCTTTCGAAGGAGCTGGCGGTCGTCGACAAACAACTCGCGCGCTATGCGGTCGATCACTACAAGCCGCTGATCATCGCCGGCAACAAGTGGGACCTGGTCAACGAGGTCAAGCGCGAAGAATTTCGCGAGTACTTCCGCGCCGAACTTTTGGGCCTGGCCTTCGCGCCGATCGTTTTCCTGACCGCGACCACCGGGCAGGGCATCGGTGCCTTGATCAAGACCGCCACTGAGCTCTACGAGCAGGCGCGCCTGCGCGTTTCGACCGGCGAACTCAACCGGATCCTCAAGGACGCGACCACCGCGCGCTCGCCGTCCAGCGAGGGCCACCGGGTCAAGATTCTCTACGCCACCCAGGCCGAGGCCTCCCCGCCGACGTTCATCGTTTTCGTCAACGACAAGAAACTGATCGGCAAGGACTATCTACGGTATCTGACCAATCGCCTGAGCGAGGATTTGCCGTTCAAGGAAGTGCCCTTGCACATCGTGCTGCGCGACCGCGAGAGCCCCCAAGGAGAAGATCGATGAACACATGGAAGTGCTGGAGCCTTTGGGCCCTTGCGTTGCTGCCGCTTTGCGCCTGCCAGACCGGCCGAACCACGCCCCCCCAATGGGTTTCGACCAGCGCGAGCGCGCCAAGCGACAGCGTGATCTGGGAACTCGCTTTGTACGCCATGCAGGAGCAAGGCTTCCCGATCGGTGCAGGTGCGGACCCGTCGACGATGATCGCGACCACGGGCTGGCGCAATTCGCTGGCACCTTTCAAGGGCGAGGGCTATCGGCAGCGCGCGCGGCTGCAACTCGAGACGCTCGAGCCGGGCAGGTTCAAGATCTCCGTGCAGGTCGAAATGGAGACCAACGAGGAACTCGCGCGGCCCATGGAACTCCAGTACGCGGAGTGGGAGCCGGCTCCCGACGACGTCAATACCGCGAAGATTCTGCTGAGCAAGATCCAAGCCCGCCTCGGCGTGCCGCTCGAAGTCGGCGACAAGCGGGCACGGTCAGCCGGAAAGCCCTGAGCCCCAGGGAATTTTAGGGGGCGCCGGCGCGGCGTCGTCGGCCCGCGGATCGAGGCTGCCGCCGGCTTTTCCAAAGTGAGGCCCAAGCTCGCGCGCCCTAGGGTCGAAAACCAGCCTCTGGTACTCGCCCCGGCGGGGTTCTGTACTACGCCCCATGGATCTCACCCCCAGTCCTACGCCCGAGCGCCCAGGCGGCGCTGACTCGCTCGAGGCCGCCTGGGTCGTCGCCGACGCGCCGCTGTTCGCGCGCGCGCTGCGCCGGGCCGCGGCGATTCCGCGCAACCTCGTGCGCCATCGCGCGCTCTGGCTGGCGGGATCGCGGCGCGAACTCCAGGCGCGCCTGTCGGGAACCGTGCTGGGCAGGCTCTGGCCGCTGCTGCAACCGCTGGCACTGTTCAGCGTCTACTACACGCTCTTCGCGCGCGTGTTCGGCATGCGCTTCGCAGCTGATGGCCAAGCGGAGAGCAGCGCCACGGGTGTCTACCTTTTCCTCGGCGTGGTCACTTGGTCCGCTTTCGCCGAGGGGCTTGCGCGCGGCACCGTGGCCTTCACCGAGCGCGGCGAGTTGCTGAAGCGCGCCGCGTTTCCCGCGGAAATCCTGCCGTTCCAGACCATCGTGGCGCAGCAGATCCTGATGTTCTTCGGACTCTGCGCCTTCGTGGCGCTCACTTTGCTGACGGACATCTGGCCTGCTCCGGGCTTCGCTCTGGCGTTCGTGCCCGCGATCTTTGTGCTTCAGGCCGTGTTCACCTTCGGGCTTGTCCTCGCGACAGCGACAATGCACGCCCTGCTGCGCGACACCGTGCACTTCGTCGGCGTGCTGACGACGCTGTGGATGTTCGCGACGCCGATCTTCTGGATTCCCTCGACGAGCGTGCTGCCCGGTGTCGCGCCGTTCCTGCCCTGGCTCGCGTGGAACCCGATGCACGCTTTCGTCTCGTGCTGGAGGCAGGCGCTGATGAACCACGCGCCCGCCGAGGCCTTCACGAATTCGTTGGCGGTTTCCTTGTTGCACGCGGCGCTCTGGTCGCTCGCGTCGCTCGCGATCGGCGGCTTTTTGTTCGCACTCGGCTCGCGGCGCTTGCCGGACGAAATCTGATCATGGCCGAACTCGCGCTCGAGGCCGTGCAACTCGGCAAGTGTTATCGGCGCTACCGCGGAGCGGCGCGCAAGGCCTTTGAACTCGCGACGCTGGGTTGGGTCCGGGGTCACGAAACCTTCTGGGCCTTGCGCGGTGTGAACCTGGCCTTGCCGCGCGGCGCGGCTCTGGGCCTGGTCGGCCGCAATGGCGCCGGCAAGTCGACGCTGCTGCGCTTGCTCGCGGGGACGAGTTCGCCGAGCGAGGGCCGTTATCGCCTGCGCGGTCCGGTGGCGAGTCTGCTGGAACTCGGCGCGGGCTTTCACCTCGATCTCACCGGCCGCGAGAACATCCGCATGGCCGGACTGCTGCTCGGACTTTCTTCGCAGAAGATGCGCGAAAAGGAAGGCGCGATCGGCGAGTTTTCCGAACTGGGCGAGTTCCTCGACGAACCGGTGCGCACGTATTCGAGCGGCATGGGCATGCGGCTTGGATTCGCGATCGCGGCCTCGGTCGAACCCAACGTGCTCTTGATCGACGAAGTTTTTGCTGTCGGCGACCAGGCCTTCCAGAAGAAGTGCGTCGATCGCGTGCTCGAGTTCCGCCGTCGCGGAGCCACGCTCGTGCTGTGCAGCCACAGCCTCTACGACGTGCGCCAGATCTGCGACCAGGTCGCCTGGATCGATGCCGGCAAAGTGCGCGCGTTCGGGGAGGCCGTCGACGTCACCAACGACTACTCGAGTTTCGCGCGCGAATCGGAGCGCGCGGCGAGGCCGGAGCATGGGCCCGTCGATGTCGCTCTTCCCAGTGTGGTGTCGGCGCGCATCCTCGACGCACACGGTCTGCCGACCGACGAAGTGCACAGCGGCGCGGCGATCACGGTCGAAGTACGCTGGCGCGATCCGACACCCGGGCGCGCGCTGGCCGTCGTCGTCGGCTTCCTGCGTCAGGACCGCACGCTGGTCGCAGGCCTTGGCACGCACCTCGACGGCGTCGCCGTCTCTGGAGCAGGCGGCTCTGTCCATCTGGAATTGCCGAAGCTCGCGCTGCTCGCCGGAAGTTTCGACATCCTGATCTGGCTCTTCGACGAACACGGCGTGCATCGCTACGAGGAATTCGTGGCGCCCGCGCGCTTGACCGTGCGCTCGCGCACGAAGGAAGTCGGACTGCTGCGCTTGGAGCATCGCTGGCGAGTGGAAAGAGATCCCGCCTGAGATGGACGCGCGCCTTGCAGCTTTGATCGTCAACTACGACAGCGGCGCCTATGCGCTGGCGCTGGTGCAGTCGCTGCAAGTGCAATGGCGCGAGCTGGGCCGTTCGTCGGAAGAGCTCCAGATCGCCGTGGTCGACAATGCCTCGCCCAGCGATCAGTCGCGCGAACTGGCACAGCTTCGGACGCTGGGCGTGCGCGTCGTGCAGAGCACGCAGAACCTCGGCTACGGCGCGGGCATGAACTTCGCGCTCGAACAGACGCGCGGCGGGCCGCGGGATCTGGTCCTGGTACTCAATCCCGACCTGGCGCTTTTCCCCGGAGCGCTCGCCCGCCTGCTCGCCGGCCACGCCGAACGATCGGGCATCGGCGCGCTCGGTCCGCGCGCGTTTCTCGATCCCATCGCCAGCCTGTGCATGCCGCCGAATCGACTGCCGACGCCGCGCGGCGAGTGGCTGGCGGCGCGCGCGCTGCGCGATCCCGAACTTGCCGAAAGACTGGGCTGCGAGCGCACACGCCACGCCCTGCGCGAATGGTGCGCCACGGAACCGATCGAGGTCGAGATGTTGTCGGGCGCCTGCCTGCTGCTTTCCCGCGCTGCGATCGCGGCGGCCGGCGGCCTTTTCGACGAGCGCTATCCGTTCTACTTCGAGGACACCGATCTGTGCCGGCGCCTGCAACAGGCAGGTCTCGCCCTCGTGCTCGAACCTAGGGCCACGATCGTGCACCATTGGGCCCGCTCGAGCGGCATCGAACGCGGCGATAGCGAGCCCGCGCGCCGGCATGTCCTCTCTCGCGCGGCCTACTTCGAGCGCTGGTTCGATGCGAGCGAGCGGCGCGATCTGGCCCTGGCCGGTGAATTGGCCGGCCTGCCCGCGCCGGACCTGGAGCTTGGATTTCGCTCACTCGGCGCGCTGACCTGCCCGCCGACGTTCGAGTTTCCGCATGCCGGGCGCTGGCTGATCGAACTGGCCATGGTGCCGAGTTTTCCGCTGGCCGCCGGCGCGATCGTTCAGGGAACGCACTGGCGCGTGGACGAGCGTGCCTTCGAATGGTTTTATCGTGGCCGCTACTTTGTGCGAGCCGTGGATCCAGACAGCGCGCGTATCGTCGGCGCCTGGTCGTTCGACAAACCGTCGCTCGCGCGCAGCAAGCCGCTCGAACCCCGCGAACTAGGCCGAGAGTCGAAGATCCCCCTATGAACCTGTGGAGAACCAAGGTCGAAGTCATGCGTGCGCCGCCGCACGAGCGCGTACTCGTCTGCGCACCGCATCCCGACGACGAAGTCCTCGGCTGCGGCGGCACGATCATGATGCATGCCGCGCAGGGCGACCCTGTGCACGTCGTGATCGCCTTCGACGGGCTGCGCGGACTCGCCAGGAAGTGGCCGCGCGACACGCGCCGCAAGGAGGCTGAGCGCGCCGGGCAGATCCTTGGACTACAGCCCTACCAATTCCTCGATCACCCCGAAGGCCACGTGCCCTCGCGCGCGGAGTTCGAAGCCGGGGTGCGCCAGATGGCCGAGCGCATCGATGCCTGGAACCCCGACATCATCTACGCGCCATGGCCTGGCGAGTCGCACATCGACCATCGCACCCTGGCGCGCGTGGTGTTTCGTGCCAAGCAAGTTTCCGGCAGCTCGGCCGAGATCTGGGGCTACGAGGTCTGGACCCCACTGCGCGCGGACCGGGTGATCGAGATCAGCGACGTCTGGGAGGCGAAGACCGCCGCGTTGCGCGAATACGAGAGTCAGCACGGCAGCACTCACCTTCTGCTGCAGGCCGAGGAGCGCGCGCGTTCGCGTGGCGCGTTGTTTCCCGACCACATCAGCCGCAGCGAGGGATTCTTGCGCTTTCCCAAGGGCCCCAGTTGAAGCTCGGTCTGATCGCGGGGCGCTACGCGCCCGAATTCGAAGGCGGGAGCGAGCATCTCGTGCGCGCCCTGGCGCGCGGACTGTTCGCGCGCGGCCACGAGGTCGTGATCGTGACCGGAACGGATCTGCCGCTCTGCGAGCGCGACGTGATTCGCGAGCAGGTCGACGGATTGGAGCTGTTGCGTCTTCCGCTGGCGTCGGCGGAGGTCTTCGATCTCGAACTCGAGCGTCCGCGGATCGAAGTCCTGGTCGAGGACGCGCTCGAAGGATGCGAGCTCGTGCATCTGCACCATTGGGCCACGCTCTCGCAACGTCTCGTGCGCAGGCTCGCGCCCTCACTGCCCGTGGTCGTCACGCTGCACGACGCCTTCGCCACGTGTCCGCGTTTTTTTCGCGCTTCGCCGCTGGGCCTGGTCTGCCCGCCGCGCGGCGAGTTCGCGAATTGCGCGCGTTGCATCGCGCCCGAGGCGGGACCTGTCACGCCCGCTGAACTGGAAGCGCGTCTCGAGCGGCGGGCGCGAGCCTTCGAGGCTGAGATCGGCGCCGCGGCGCGCTGGATCGCGCCGAGCGAATTGCACGCGCAGCGCATCGCTGCCATGCTCCAGCTTGACCCGGCGCGCAAGTGCGTGATCGCGCCCGGACTCACGCGTGCCTTGCGGCCGCTCGCGCCGGCGGAGCGCGGGCCCGCGGGCTTCCTTCGCATCCTGCACTTCGGCAATCTGTGCGCCGAGAAAGGCACACTCGACCTCGTGAAGGCCATCGCACGACTGCCGGCGGGAACCGCGACGCTCACGCTGGCGGGACGCGCGCTCACACCCGGACTCGAGGCGCAGGTGGAACATCTGCGCGGCGCAGCCAGCGTGCGAATCGTCGGGCAGTACGACGCGGCGTCGCTCGCAAGGCTGGCCGCACAATCCGATCTTGCGGTCTTCCCTTCGCGCGTGCACGAGAGCTACGGGCTGGTGCTCGACGAGGCCCACGCCCTGGGCCTGCCTGCTTGGACTTCCGACCGCGGCGGCTTGCGAGAAAGGCTCGAAGCGGGCGAGCGCTGTCTGCCCGCTGAGGATCCCGAGTCCTGGGCGCGCGCGCTGGCAGAACTCGCCCTGGATCCGACTCCGTTGCGCCAGATCCGCGCGCGATTGCGCTCGCGCCACATTCCGACGGTCGAGGACAGCGTGCGCGCCCACGAAGAGCTGTACACCAGCGTGCTCGAAAGCCGGCCTGCATGAGCGCCTACCCCCAGTTGCGCGATCCGAAATCGCTGGTCGGCCGAGTGCTCGTGCTGGCCGCGCACCCCGATGACGAAGTACTGGGCTGCGGCGGCGCGATCGCGCTGGCCGCGCGAGCCGGCGCGCAGGTCCGCATCTTCATCGCCAGCGATGGCGCGGACGGTCATGCCGGCGCCGAACGCAGCGCGTTCGCGAAGTTGCGCGCCGAAGAATCGCGCCGTGCCGGCGAGCGCCTAGGCGTGCGCGACTTCGTCTTCGCCGACTTGCCCGACGGTCGGCTGGGAGAGCAATGGGGCCTGACCGAGCGCGTGCATCGCGAAATCGAAGCGTTCGCGCCGGATTGGGTGCTCGCGCCCTCGCCCTTCGAATTGCATGCCGACCATCTTGCGCTGGCCACGGCCGCGAGCGCGGCCTTGGCCCGCTGCTCGACCCAGCGCGCGCTCCTCTACGGCGTCAACACGCCGGTCGTGGCGACGGTCCTGTTCGATGTGTCCGCCGCCGCGAGCGACAAGCGCGCCGCGCTGCTCGAATTCGCGAGCCAAGGAGGCGTCGCGCTGGCGGACAAGTCGGCGGCCCTGGAACTCGCGCGCACGATCAACGTCTCCGACCCAGGCGTGCAGGCGATCGAGGGCTTCGTCGAGGTCGTGGGCGCCGCTGCGCTCGAGTACGCGCGCCGCGCGCGCTCGCTCATGCCGGCGCCCGGGCAAGCCTCGGTTTTGGGCGCGTCGATCGCGCCGGATCCGTTCGCCGCGACAGCCGTGATCACGACCTGGAACAAGTGCAAGGACCTGTGCGAGAACCTCGACGGCCTGCGCGCGCAGACGCGGCCCTTCGCGGCCATCGTCGTGGTCGACAACGCGTCGAGCGACGACACCGCCGAGGTCTTGCGCGCGAATTATCCCGAAGTGCGGCTGGTGGTGATGCCGCATTCGAAGTACGGCGCCTGCGAGACGTTCAACATCGGTTTCGCGACGGCGACGACGCCGCTCGTCGCGATCCTCGACGACGACGTGGTGCTGCCGCCCGAGTGGCTCGCGCGCACCGTCGAGCGACTGGGCCGCGAGCCCGCGAGCACCGCGATCGTCTCGACCGAAGTCGTCGAGCCCAACATGCCGGAGAGTTATCTCAATTCCCCGCGGCTCTCGCGCGAGCGCTACATGTCGACTTTCCGCGGTTGCGCGAGCCTGGCGCGCGCCGACGCCCTGCGCGCCGCGGGCGGTTACGACGAACGCCTGTACATCTACGGCAACGAACGCGACCTGACCTGCCGGCTCCTGAACCTGGGTTACCGCGTGCTGCAATACCCCAGCGTGCGCGCATTCCACAAGACGCCCTTCGGAATCAAAATGGGCAAGCGCAGCCTGTACTACCATGCGCGCAACGCCTGGTTGACCATGTTCAAGTACGCGCCCGCGGGTCAACTCATGCGTCTGCCGTGGCTGGTCCTGACGCGCGTGATCCTGCGCGGCAAGGCCAAGGAAAATGCCGGCGAAGTCAGCGACGCCACCGGCACGATCGGGATCGGACGTTCGCTGCGCGAGACACCCGGAGCGACCTGGGTGCTCGCCAAGGCCTCGCTCTCGGTGCTCGCCAACATCCCGTATTGCCTGGCGCATCGCCAACCCTGCCGGGCCGCCGATTTCGAGCTGCCGCTGGAGTGAGGAGCACGAGCTTGAGCGCCGCAGCAAGTGCAATGGAGACCGCGACTCCGGCCGCCCCGTTGGGCAAGGTCTCGGTCGTCATCGTCAACTACAACGGAGCGGATCACCTGCGCCATTGTCTCGACGCCGTTTTCGCGCAGAGCTTTGCCGCCGATGAAGTCTTGATCGTCGACAATGCTTCGAGCGACGGCAGCGAGCGCCTGGCGAGCGAGCGCCATCCTTCCGCGCGCGTGATTCGCCTGCCGGCCAATCACGGCCCGTGCCCGGCGCGCAACCTGGGTTTGTCGACGGCCCGCAATCGCTGGGTTTTGCTGCTGGACAACGATGCTGTGCTGCTGCCAAGAACCCTGGAACAGATGGTGCGCGCGGCAGAACTCCATCCGGACGCAGCGATCCTGCAGCCGCGCAGCGTCTTCGCCGGCGAACCGTCGCGCGTGCACTACGACGGCGGCGCGCTGCACTACGTCGGACTGTTCTCGCTGCGCAACTTCTTCGTTCCTCTGGACCAGGCGCAAGGCGAAAACACGATCGCCGTCGACGGCGTGGTTTCGGTGGCGCTCCTGTTGCAGCGTGAACTGATCCTGGCCGTGGGGGGCTTCGACCCGGCGTTCTTCATCCTTTTCGAGGACCTCGATCTCTCGCTGCGACTGCGCATGCGCGGTCACGCGCTCCTTTCGGTTGAGAATGCGATCGTGCATCACCGCGGCGGCACGCCGGGAATCAGTTTCCGCAGCGGTCCGAACTATCCCGACCAACGCGCCTTCTTCCATGCGCGTAATCGCTGGTTCGTGCTGCTGAAGAACTACTCCTGGCGCACTCTGTTCGTCGCCCTGCCGGGTCTGGCGGTGTACGAATTCGTGTGGTTCTGCTTCACGTGGACCAACGGCAGTGCCTGGGCCCACATCCGAGGCCGCATTGCATTGTTCCTTGCCTTGCCGCGTCTGCTGCGCCAACGCGGCCCGCTCCAGCAAGCGCGCGTGCTGCGCGACCGCGACCTTTTGGTCGGGGGCCCGCTTACGATCACACCGGGCCTGAAGTCGGCGGGCCTGCGAAACGCGCTGCTGCGCGCGTTG
>JANMRV010000470.1:0-3299 GCA_031388685.1 Planctomycetota bacterium | reverse complement strand
CTCGCCATCTACGAATCCCTCACCCAGCAGGGCTTCGGGCCCCTGGACGGCGAGGTCGCTCAGGCGCTGAAGTTCCGGCCCCAGGCGATCCGCAAGCTGCCGATGGCGCAGCGCGCGAAGAAAGCCAAGGCGATCCTGTCGGCGCGCGCCAACAGCGAAATGGCGTACGAGATCTTCGGAACCTATCTATTGAAGGAGCATCGCGAGCTGGTCACGGGCCTGCTCGACCTGACCGGCGTGCGCCACGACAACGGCATGATCGAGGATCTCGACGGAAATCCGGCCGACGGCGCGAAGGTCGATGCCGCGGTCGCCGAACTCGACTTGAAGTTCGCGCCCGAGGACGTGACGCTGTACCTCGCGATGTGCGCCGAGCAGTGGCCTGCGGTCAAACGTCTCGACGAGCTGTGGCGCGCGCGTTCGGGCGTCCCTTCGCCCGCTTGAGCTTCGGCGAGCGGCCGGGCTGACACGTCGGACAGACGTGCGTGCCGCGCTGGCCGACCGTGAACTTGACGATCGGCGTCTTGCAGCTGCGGCACGGTTTTCCTTCGCGGCCGTAGACGCGAAACTGCACCTGATAGCTGCCGGGCTGGCCCTCTGGAGTGCGGTAGAACGTGTCGAAGCTCGAGCCTTCGCGTTCGATCGCGGCGCGCAGTGTCTTCTGAACGGCAGCGTGCAGACGCCGCGCGCCGGCGAGATCGACGTTGGTCGATGCGAGCAAGGGATGCAAACCTGCCTTGTGCAGCGACTCGTCGACGTAGATGTTGCCCAAACCGGCGATCACGGATTGATCGAGCAGCAGCGGCTTCAATTGACGCCGTCGCGCGCGGAGCAAGGCGTGCAGTCGTTCGTGCGTGAACGCGGCCTCGAGCGGTTCGTCGCCGATGCGCGCGAACACTTTTCCAAGGTCCGCGGCGAACGCGAGACGCCCGAATTTGCGCACGTCGATGAAGTGGAAGACCTTGCCGTCGTTCAAGGTCATCGAGACACGCACGTGAATGCCCGGCTCCCAATCGGCGCTCTCGACGTGCATGCGACCGCTCATGCGCAAATGACCGACAAGATGGCCCGCGGGCTTCCCGCGGCGCTCGAGGTCGAAGACCAGATACTTCGCGCGGCGACGAACGGCCGTGATTTTCGCGCCGATCACCTTGCGCTCGAAATCGTGCACGCCCAGGCCGCCGAGCGTGCGCTCCCAGCGCACGTCGATGCGCTGAATCGAACGGCCGACGATGCGCGGCTCGAGCAGACGCACGACGGTTTCGACTTCCGGCAGTTCGGGCATCGGCGTGACTAGACTTCGTCGCCCAGGCCGAGCAGTCGATACAAGCGCCGTTTGATCGCCACGTACTCGGGCTCGCCAAAGCGGCGCGGGTGCGCGATCGGAACCGAGACGATTTCCTGGATGCGGCCGGGTCGCGCGGTCATGACGACGATCCGATCGGCGAGCAACAGCGCTTCGTCGACATCGTGGGTCACGAACAGGACGGTCGGCCGCAGGCGTTGCCAAAGCGCCGAAATCTCGCTGCGCATCTTCTGGCGCGTCAGCGAATCGAGCGCGCCCAGGGGTTCGTCCATGAAGAGCACGTCGGGTTCGACGGCCAGCGAACGCGCGAGCGCAACTCGTTGGCGCATTCCGCCGGAAAGCTCCGCCGGCAGCGCATTCTCGAATCCGCCAAGGCCGGTGGCGCCGACCCAATGCGCGACGCGCCGGCGACGCTCGTCGGTGTTCAGGCGATGCAGGCCGAACTCGATGTTCTCGTTGACGCTGAGCCAGGGGAAAATGCCGTATTCCTGGAACACGAAAACGCGCCGCGGATCGGGGCCGCAGAGCGGCTCGCCGTCGATCGAAATGCGGCCCGCGTCCGCAGTCTCGAATCCTCCGAGGATCGAAAGCAGTGTCGATTTGCCGCAGCCCGAGGGACCCAGCAGGCAAACGAACTCGCCGGCTTCGATCGTGAAATCGATGTTGCTCAAGACATCGAGCAGCGCGCCGCCGCGCTGGACGAAGCTCTTCGATACACCGTGAACTTCGAGCCTGGAATTACCCACGCTGCGGATAGCCCCAACTCACGCGCGGATGTTTTTCGAGCCGGCGCAGCAAGACATCGATGCCCCAGCCGATCAGCCCGATCACGATCATCGTGCCGACGACCAGGTCCGTGCGCGCGCCCTGGTAGCGCGCGTCGGTGATCAGCCAACCCAGGCCGTTCTGGCCGACCATTTCCGCGGCGACGACGACGATCCAGGAAATCGCGGCGGAAATGCGCAGGTAGAGCACGATCTGCGGCAACGCGGCCGGCAGCACGACACGCTGCATCATCGGCAAGCCGCGCAAGCCAAAATTGCGCGCGGCGCGAATGTACATGGTCGGGATCGAACGCACGGCCGCGCTCGTGGACACGAGGATCGGAAAGAACGCAGCGATGAAGATCACCATCACGGAGCGCAACTCGTCTCCGTGGAAAACCATGATCGCGATCGGAATCCAGGCGATGGCCGAAATCGGCCGCAGCATTTGCACCAGCCAGTCCCAGGCCATGTGGGCGCGCGCCGACCAGCCCAGCCACAGGCCGACTGGAATTCCAAGCAGCACCGCGGCGAGGAAGCCGAACGTCGTCCGAAAGAGGCTGGCAACCACGTGCTGCACCAGGCGCGGCGAATGTTCGCCTGGCGCCGTCTCCAACAAATGCCGGTAGCCGCGCAGGATTTCCAGGGGCGTCGGAAAATCCGTCGCGGCGCCGCTGCCGCCGCTGGCCCAGAAACTCCACAGCACGATCAATCCGGTCGCAGCCGAAAACGGCAGGAGCACACGCTCGAATCGCTTCACTTCGCGGCCTTCGTCGCCTGCGGCAAGCCCTTTCCGTCATCGGGCGGCATGGCCTTGGCCAGCTTGCTCGCGTTGAGCGAAAAACTCGCGTCCGTGAAGGTCTCGAAGGGCAACGCCTTCTCGAACATGCCGACCTCCACGCCGAGTTGCATGATCTCGTCGAAGTCGGCCTTCAGCGGCGTCAAGTGATCGTAACGCACGCGATCGACCGGCTTGGAGAGCACGAATTCGAGCAGCTTGGGATCCTGGTTGTAGTAATAGCGCCCGACGACCTCGGCCGCGCTGGCGCGATTCTCGAGTCCTTCCTCGAGCCACAGACCGGAACTGTGGATGCCGTCGACCAGCTCTTGGATCAAGCCGCGATCCTTGTCGATCCAATCCTGGCGCACGACCAGTCCACAGGAAATGAAACCAGGCCAGGAGTCCTTGACATGCAGCAGCACCTTGCCCGTGTGCGCCAATTCGGCGC
>JANMRV010000443.1:0-4411 GCA_031388685.1 Planctomycetota bacterium | reverse complement strand
TGGGGGCCGCGGGCGCCGCGAAGATCATCCACCGCCGCGAGATCGACAAGGCCGCCGATCCCAAGGCGATGGAGGCTCAAAAAGCCGCCGAATACGAGGCGACTTTCAACAATCCCTACAAGGCCGCCGCGCGCGGCTTCGTCGACGATGTGATCGAAGCCTCGCGCACGCGTCCGATGCTGATTCGCGCGCTGGAACTGCTCAAGACCAAGCACGAGGAACGTCCCGTGCGCAAGCACGGGAACATTCCGCTTTAAATTTCAGTGCTCGGGAAACTGGGCGCTGATGAACTTTTCGATCGTGAGGTCGACGGCCAGGTAGTGCCCGTCGCCCACCCAGTAACTGAAAGTGTGCGCGCGCGCGTCCTGGGCGCCGCGCAGCAGGGTCAACGTATTGAGCGGTACGTCGGTGACGTTCCTTGGGTCGTCGCACAGGTCGAAGGCGCCCGCTTGGACGAGTTCTTGTTGCAGCTTTTGCGCGACCTCGGGCGTGGTCTGGCCCAGCAGGCACTCTCCGGCGCCCGTTGCCGAAGCCGCGGAAAGTTTCAGCGCGCCGTCGGCATAGACGGTCAACGTGCGATCGACGGGGCCGAGCAAAGTGGCGCCGCTCAGTTCGTAGAGCACGATCGGTTCGTGCAGCAGCAGATTGGGGCACTGCTCCGCCGGAGACGCGCCGGCGGCGGGCTGCACAGGTGCGGTCGCGGGAAGCAGCGATGCAAAAATCACGCCGGACACGAAAGCGGTTTTCATGGGGTTTCTCCGTAAAAACAGGTCGTTCTGGAAGTTCCGACCGCGGCGGTCAACGAGGGGGATAGAACCGTTCGGAAGCTCTGGCTACAGCCGAGTTCGTCGGGACCCCGCACGCTCGCCTAGGGATTCGGTTGCAGGATTGATTCGCGGCGGCGACGGACGGCGGGTGGGGTAGCACGGACGTGCGGAACCGCTCGTTACGATGTGGGCGAACTGCCGACGATGGATCGTGAACCATTGCCTTGGACCCTGTTGCGCGCTTCGTTTCACGATCCTGCCGGGGGAAGCATCAATGCCCATCGCGGCCAGGCTCGCCGCCGAGCAGGTACGGTGCCAGGCCAAGATACGGATCGGCCAGGTCGACCCCGAGAATCTCGAGGTAGACGCGTTGCGTCAGATCTGCGGGCTTCGCCAGCGGCGACTGCGCCAGCAGGCGATCGGCCTGTGGAAATCGAACGCGCTGGTTGAAGGCGGTGTCGGCGGGCAGAGCGGATGCGTCCGGGATGGGAATTTGCGGCAGCCCAGTGTGCAGGCTCGATTTCAGCGGCATTTCGACGGCCAGCTTGGTGACGTCGGCTGGGTCGAAAGGCACTCCCGTGCTGAAAGCGGACTCCTGCCCAGCGACGTGAGCGACGCCGAGCGCTGCCTTGATCGGACGCTCCAGTCGAACCTTGCTGATGTCAGGCGCAATCGCCGGCGCGGAGCCGATGCGTGGTGCGAGCCGCCGGAGGTGAGTCTGTGCGACGAGTTGGCGTCGAATCGTCGGGTCGTTCGTGACGCGGAACTCCGCAGCGAGCGCCGTGGCTTCGCGGCAGCGCAACATGAAGGTCGGAGCATCGACCAGGCCGGGTACGAGATCAAAAGCCTCGCCCTGTGCCGTCACGAACCAAAAGGCGATGTTCCCGTTCAACGTGCGATCGAGCGTGTGGCCGTTGCCGAAATCGATGTGGACCTGCGGCACAGGGCGCAGGCTATCCCACGCGCATTCGTAGTTCGCATTGAGGTACAGGGCGACCGCCCCGTTCGCGAAGAGCACACTCTTCGCGATGCGCGCGTTCGTTCAACACAAGGCGTCGTCGAGCTTGCCCAGGAGTTGAAAGAGCATCACGGGCTTGCCGCTGATCCGCGAGGCGTTCAGCGCTTCGTCGTACGACGCATGCCAGGCGACGGGCACGACGACGTCCTGGTCGGGGTGGACCACGCTTGCACCGATGGTGACGGGTGCAACGGGGGCAACGGGCGTGGGGGCGGGAAGCCTGGGCGCAGCGACCTGTGGCGAGAGAATAGGCAGGGCGGCGAGAAGAAAGCTTGCGAAATGCAACATGGAAACCTCCGTGGTTGCCAAGTGCAGCGCAATTCACATGCCGAACGCAGGCCTCGGATCCCAAGTGTTCACCTGCGTGAAGTCCGCTGTGAAATCGGCGCCGAAGAAACCGGCTCCACCCGCTCACGCTGTCCGCGCTGTATCCGATCGGATACGCGCGCGTATCCATCCTGACGGTCAAAGACCGTACTTGCGGATCAGTCGCGCGAGGTAGCTGCGTTGCAGCCCGAGCGCGCGCGCCGCCTGGGTCTGGCTGCCGCCATGCTGCGCCAAAGCTTCGCGGATCACCGACGCGCGAAAAGACTCGACGCGCGAGTGGAACGCCGCGGGCCGCTGCGCCTCTCCGCCGAGGGCGATCTCGGGAGGAAAATCCTCGAGCGCAATTTCATCGCCCTCCGACATCACGCAAGCGCGCTCGACGGCATTCTTGAGTTCGCGCACGTTGCCGGGCCACGACCAGGATTCGAGCGCAGCCAGCGCGTCGGGAGCGATCTTCGACGCACCGCGTCCGGCTTGGCGCGCGAATCGTTCGGCGAAGACCTGGGCGAGCGGCGCAATGTCCGCGACGCGGTCGCGCAGCGGCGGCACCTCGAGGGCGATCACGTTCAAGCGAAAGAAAAGGTCCTCGCGGAATTTTCCGGCCGCGACTTCCGCGCGCAGATTGCGGTGCGTCGCCGCGATCACGCGCAGATCGACGGCGATTTCCGCCGAAGACCCCACGCGCGTGAACACGCGCTCCTGCAGCACGCGCAGCATGCGCACCTGGAAGGCCGCCGACGTGTCGCCGATTTCGTCGAGGAAAAGCGTCCCGCCGTGGGCTGCTTCGATACGGCCGACGCGCCGTGCGAGCGCACCGGTGAACGCGCCTTTCTCATGACCGAAGATCTCCGATTCGAGCAGGCTCTCGTTGAGCGCCGCGCAGTTGAGCGCGACGAACGGGCCTCTTGCGCGCGGACTCGCGCGGTGAATCGCGCCCGCCAGGATTTCCTTGCCGGTTCCGCTCTCGCCCGAGAGCAGCAGCGTGCTGTCGCTGGCGGCGGCTTTGAGAGCCGTGGCCATGAGTTCTTGCATCGTCGCGGACACGCAGACGGGCGCATCACTCTCCGGGCCCGAAGCCCGCGCGGCTGCAAATCGTCGCAGCCCGGCGCGTTCCACCGCGCGTTTGACGGCCTCTTCGACCAGCGCCGCGGCAAAAGGTTTTTGCAGGAAGTCGTAGGCGCCCAGGCGCATCGCCTCGACGGCGCGCTCGATCGTTCCATAAGCAGTGACCACGATCACGGTGGCTTCCAGTTCCTCCTCGCGCGCCGTGCGCAGCACCGAGAGTCCGTCGCCGTGGGGCAATTGCAGATCGAGCAGCACGACGTCGACACCCGCGCGCAGCGCTTTCAACGCGTCGCGACCGCTGCCGGCGGTACTGAGCGCGAAGCCCTGCGGCGCAAGGCGCTCGACTAGCGCGTCGCGAATGCTCGCGTCGTCGTCGACGATCAACAGTCGAGTGCCCTTGAGGTTGCTCATCGATTCACGCATCGCGCAGTCGCACGACGAACAGTGCCCCTGGTTTTCCGTCCGGTCGCACATTCGCCGCGACTTCCGCGCCCATCATGCGCAGCGCCTTGCGCACGATCGAGAGCCCGATGCCGACTCCGCCGGATTTTGTGCCGTGCTGCTCGCCTTGGACGAAGCGCTCGAAGACCTTTTCACCTTCGATTCCCGGCCCTTCGTCTTGGATCGTCACGCAAGCCGGGCTGATCCGAATGTCGACCCGTCCACCCTCGGGCGAAAACTTGATCGCGTTGTCGATCAGATTGGAGAGCGCGCGCCGCAACAGCGCGGGATCGACACAGGCGCGTCCTTCGCCGTCGATTTCGACTCGCACGTCGCGCGCGGCGGCAATCGCTCGCCAGGGCACGAGCGCCTCGGCAGCGATGGCGCGCAGTTCGCTCGGCTCGCACCGTGCGGTCGCTGATCCCGATTCGAGGCGCGCGAGTTCGAGCAGATCGTCGACCAGCTTCGAAAGCCGTATCAAGTCGCGTTCGACTCGCGTCAGTGTCGAGCGCTGTTCCGCGCTCAGCTCGCCGCGCACTCCGGCGAGCAGGTTTTCGATCGAGAGCCGAAGCGAAGTCAGCGGCGTGCGCAACTCGTGGCTGACGTTGCCGACGAACGCGGACTTGGCCGTATCGAGACGCTCGAACCCGGCCGCCATCGTGTCAAAAGCCTGACCTAGTCGCCCGATTTCGTCGCTCCCAGCGACTCCGCTGCGCGCCGCGAGATCGCCGGCGGCCATGCGCTTTGTCGCCGATTCAAGCCGCGCGATCGGACGCGAGATCCACGACGCCAG
>JANMRV010000440.1:0-4629 GCA_031388685.1 Planctomycetota bacterium | reverse complement strand
GCAGCGAGCCCGCGGGCTCGAGAGTCAGGCTTCCATAGAACGGGTACTCGCCATCGACGACCTTCAGTTCCACGAGCTGACTCTGGCCGCTGGGTGCTGCGACCAGTGACGCCATTTCGCGCACGCGCGTGAGTTGCAGGCCCAGCGCCGAAAACTTCGCCTCGATGTCCGCAGGCAGCGTGCGTCGAGCGGAGACGGAGACATCGGCGGCCAGGATTTCTCTCGCCCGCGAACGAATCGTGTCTTCGAGCGCCGTCGAGAGCCCGGCCACGGTCACGACCGCGGCCACGCCCAGCGCCAGGCAAGCCGCGAAGAAGGCGATGCGCCCGGGCGACGAGCGCGTCTCGCGCCAGAGCATGCGCAGAGCCTGCGGAAGCCGCATGGTCAGGACTCGATGCGGCCCGCGAGCAGTCGAATCGTGCGATCGGCGAGCAAGGCAACCGCGGGATCGTGGGTCACGAGCACCAAGGTCGTGCCGTCCCGCGCGCGCATTGCGATCAGACGCTCGAGCACCGCCTTGCCTGTCGCGCTGTCGAGGTTGCCGGTGGGCTCGTCCGCGAACAGGATCGACGGTCGCGACGCGAAGGCGCGCGCCAGTGCGACACGCTGTTGCTCGCCGCCCGAAAGTTGGCTCGGATAGTGGTGCACGCGTTCAGCCAGGCCGACTTCGCCCAGCAGCCGATCCGCTTCGCCGCGCGCATCGGAATGATTGCACAGCTCGAGCGGGAGCATCACGTTTTCGCGCGCCGTGAAATTGGTCAGCAACTGGAACGACTGGAACACGAAGCCGATCCCGTCGCGGCGCAGGCGCGCCAGATCGTCCTCGCCCAGATCCTGGATCGCGCGGCCATCGACCAGGACTTCGCCCGAAGTCGGACGGTCGAGGCCGGCCAAGAGACCGAGCAGCGTCGACTTGCCCGAACCCGACGGCCCGACGATGGCCACGAACTCGCCGGGCGCGACGCAGAGGTCGACATCGCTCAGCAAGGCGATCTCGCGCGATCCCGAGGCCAGGCGCTTGGTGAGCTTGCGGCATTCCAGGCGGGGAGTGTTCACGGGCGACATTTCTAGCCTGTGGAGCGCAGCTTTCACGCGCGATCCGGGCCGGAGGCTCGAAATCTCCAGCCGCGGTCCGAATCAGCCCCTCGCCCTGGATCCCTGAACTCCAACTCTCGCGCGTCTCGCCCTGCCGCTTGTACGCGCCCCGTGCCGGCGCAATCCGTAGATCATGCGACCATCGCGCGCGAGCGAAAGCCTTCCGGTCGCGGTTGCGGGGCGAGCGACCTAGCGGAAGAGATGCTCGAGGCGCTCGCGCTGACCTTGAGGCGCGAGCATGACCTGGCAGGCTCGGGGGAAGCCGAAGTTCGTGTCATCAGAGGGAGTCACGTGACTTCCGCCGGAGTGCGCCGGCGAGCAGCGGGACGAATTCAGCTGACCCCTTGCTCGATATTGATTCCAATTTGGGCGCCTTCACGGACGCGGTTCGACCATGACCTGGAGTCACGACTTGTGTGGAACACCGCCGTAACGAGGATGCACTGTCCCTCCAAGGCGTAGAAAATGAAGTACGGGAAGCGGCGGACAAGCACTTTTCGCGTCCGCTTGGCCACGAGCTGGTGCTTTCCCGGCATGCGACGAACGTCCTCGATCGCGGCGTCTAGCGCACGCAAGAATTCCGATCCCAGCCCCGCGCGTTTGGATTCGTACCAGTGGAATGCAGCGCGAACTTCCCGCCTGGCCCTCGGCTGAAATTCGGTCCGCAGCTTCATTGTGGGCCTTCCAGCTCGCGGCGGAGCTCTTCCCAGGTGATGTAGGTCCCCGGGTTGGTCTCGTGCTCTCGTATTCTCCTCTCGAGCTCTTCACGTTGAGCGGGTGTGATCTCGACCTCATGCGAGGACTGCGCGATCTCGTCCCACAGGTCCTGGACCAGCAAGATCTTCTCCGGAATGGAAAGTTCCTTCAGCGCTTCGCGCGCCTTTTCGTCTCTCCCACCCATCACACACTCCCTCCGCAGTTGAATTCCGCTCGGACGCCTGTCCTGCGCAAGCACGGTGTCCGATTCGACCGCGCAAGCACGAGCCGCCGCGATGCAGGATACTACTGCGAAATGGAGTCAGCGGCGAAGGCGAGCCGGACTCGGCGCTTCGCGGGGCCGCCCGGGATACTTGACTCGCGCTCGAGCTCTAGACGGCCCAAAGTTCGTGAAATTGCACGGCAGCCCGTCCGACCTCAGCCAACTCGCCCGCGCTGAATCCCCATCACGCGCGGGCGTTCGTCTGCGAGCAGGCTGACATGAAGGCGCGGCTCGCGGTGCAGGCTCAGCGGCTGTTGATCGCGCGGTTGCGCCATTCCGGAAGGACGACCGCGGGCACATGCGGTCGGATTTCGTGGCGCGAAGGTTGCGTGCAGGCCGGCACTCCTCGAACGTTCGCGAGATGAGCCTCGAGACTTCGGCCTCTTTGCGCCGGCAGCCTCGCACGCAGCGCACTGGCGAGTGGGAGTTCAATGTGCGCGGCAGCGGCGTCGAAGTCGAGTCTCGCAGCGTGGGCTCAGTCGAACGATCCGTCCTCGAAGAAAAGGAACGGCGCGAGCCGACTTGCGTCAGCTCGCGCCGTCCACCTGCAAAAACTGCGGGTTCGTGCAGCGCGGGCCGCCACACTCGAATCGACGTCGGAGAGCAGCACGATCTCGAGCAAACCCGAGGCCAGGCGCTTGGTGAGCTCGCCCATTCCAGTCGGGGCTTGTTCACGGGCGACTTATCTTGTTTCTAACGCCTTGCTTTCTCGCGCGATCCGGGCCGGAGGCTCGAAATCTCCTGCCGCGGTCTAGAATCAGCCCTTCGCCATGGATCCTAAAGCGCTGACCCTTGCCCGTATCGTCCTGCCGTTCGCGCTCGTCGCCTGCAGCGAAGACCCGCATCAGGCGACCTTGCCCTCCCTGGCCATCGCGGAGTCGCCCGCGAATCCGAGCAGCGAAACTGCCGTGGCTCCCCTCGTGGTTTTTTTGGGCGACAGCCTGACCGCGGGCAGCGGGCTGGCCGAGGGCGAGGCCTACCCTGCGCTGATCAAGGCCCGGCTCGCGCGCGAGGGGCACCCCGTGCGCATTGTCAACGCAGGTGTCAGCGGCGACACCTCGGCCGGCGGACTCGCGCGGCTGGACTGGATGCTCAGCCAACATCCCGACATCGTCGTCGTGGCCCTCGGAGGCAACGACGGCTTGCGCGGTCTTCCGGTGGACGACCTCGAGCGCAATCTCAGCGCGATCGTCACTCGATCGCGCGACGCGGGCGCCCGCGTGCTGCTCGCCGGCATGCTGGTACCGCCGAATTATGGCCCTGACTACGCGCGCGAGTTCGCGGAGGTCTATCCGCGCGTCGCCAAGGACAACGACGTAGCCCTGGTGCCTTTCCTGCTGGAAGGCGTCGGCGGACAGGTGGCTCTGAACCAGGCGGATGGGATCCACCCCAACGCCCGGGGGCAGGCGATCGTGGCCGACAACGTGCTGAAAGGGCTCAGCTCGCTGCTCGAAGCAAAGTGAGCGTTGCGAGGAGCGCCTTCGCGCCGCCTAATAGCGGCCCATGAGCGTCCTCGATCGCGCCCGCGAACTTTGCCGATTCATCGATGCCGCGCCGTCGCCGTTTCACGCAGTGGCCGAGTGCGCGCGGCGTTTGAAGGAGGCGGGTTTCGAGCGCCTCGACGAAGCGGCGCCCTGGGGCAGCGCGGCGAAAAAGGCCTTCCTCGTGCGCTCCGGTTCGATCCTGGCCTGGGATGCGTCGCGGGCCAAGGCGCTCGACTCCGGCTTTCGGATCCTCGGCGCGCACACCGACAGTCCGAACCTGCGCATCAAGCCCCACGCGAACACCGGCGCGGCGGGTTTCCGCCAACTTGGCGTCGAGGTCTACGGCGGCGTACTTCTGAACTCGTGGCTCGACCGCGACCTTGGAATTTCCGGGCGCGTCTTCGTGCGCTCCGGCGCCGGCTCGCAAGCGCGCCTGCTGCGCGTCGATCGGCCGCTCCTGCGCGTCGCGCAACTGGCGATTCACCTCGACCGCGAAGTCAACGATCGCGGGCTCGTGCTCGACAAACAATTGCACATGGCCCCGATCTGGGCCCTGGGCCGGCCCGCGCCCGACGTGTTCGAGAGTTTTCTCGCCGCCGAGTTGCGCTGCGAAGTGCGCGAGATCCTGTCGTGGGACTTGATGTGCCACGACGTGGTGCCCGCGAGCCTGCTCGGCCTGACCGAGGACTTCGTCGTCGCGCCCAGGCTCGACAATCTGTGCTCCAGTTATTGCGGCCTCGAAGCGTTTCTGTTGGCGTCGAAGTCGGGCAGCGGCAATGCGGTTTCCGTGCTCTCGCTCTTCGATCACGAAGAAGTCGGCAGCACTTCGCACCGCGGCGCGGCCAGTCCGCTGCTCAAGGACGCCCTCGAACGCATCGTGCTCGCAGAGGGCGGCGCGCGCGAAGATCTGCACCGCGCGATCGCGCGCTCGTGGTGCGTGTCGGCCGACATGGCCCATGGCACGCATCCCAACTATCGAGAAAAGCACGAGCCCGAACACTGGATCACGCTGAACGCCGGTCCGGTGATCAAGATCAACACCAACCAACGCTACGCGACCGACGCGGAGGG
>JANMRV010000413.1:0-10497 GCA_031388685.1 Planctomycetota bacterium | reverse complement strand
TCGCCGACCAGTGCCACGGTTTCGCCGGCGTCGAGTTCCAGCGAGAACTCGTCGATCGCCTGCAGCGGGCCGCGCGGCGTGTCGAAGCGCACGCGCAGGTTCTTGACCTCGAGAACTTTCATTGCCGGCTGCCTCCGAGGTCGGCGCGCGGATCGAGCGCGTCGCGCAGTCCGTCGCCCAGGACGTTGAGCGCCAGGAGCACGACTCCGATCGCCAGAGCGGGAAACACGATCAGCCACCAGTACACGCGCAGCGGACTCGCGGCCTCGATCGCGTCGACGGCCAGCAGGCCCCAGCTGACCTTCGGTGGCTCGACGCCGAGGCCGAGGAACGAGAGGAAGGCTTCCGACAGGATCACCGAAGGGATCGTCAAGGTCAGGTAGACGATCACGATCGACACGACGTTCGGGATCACGTGCTTGAACAAAATCCAGAGCGTGCCGGCACCCTGCGCTCGCGCGGCCTGCACGAACTCGGTGTGCTTCAGCGCCAGCACCTGCCCGCGCACGACGCGCGCCATCGTCAGCCAGTACAGCGCGCCGATGGCGATGAAGAACACGGCTTCGCGGCCGAGTCCGGCGACCGATTGCGTGGTCCCGATCAGGCCGAGCACGAAGATCACCACGAAGGTGAACGGCAGCGCGTACAGGCCGTCGACGACGCGCATCATCAAGCGGTCGAGCCTGCCGCCCACCAGACCGGAAATGCCGCCGTACAGGACGCCGATCACCAGGCTCGTCAGTGCGGCGGCGAGCGCGACGAACAGGGAAGTGCGACTGCCCCACACCAGGCGCGCGAACAAGTCGCGGCCCTTGGAGTCCGTGCCGAGCAACGGCCCGGTCTGAAAGTCGCGGAAGGCGAGTTCTCGCACGCGCACGAGTTGCGTGTCGAAAGTCGAGAGCGGCCAGTACTCACGCTCGAACTTGTGGCGGCCCACGCGCGACCAAGGCGGCTGCGGCTCGAGCGGTTCCTTGTCGACGTGCATCGCAACCGGCGAGGGCAGCGGCAGGATCGGCGCGAGCATGCTCAGCGAGCCGATCAGCAGCAAGAACCACAAGGCAACCGTCGCCGCGCGATCCTTGCGCAGTCGGCGCCAGGCGATGCCCCACAGGCCCTGGCCCTTCGTGCGTTCCAGTTTCGCAAGCAGCGCCTCCATGGGCGCGCCCGTCAGATTCCAACCCGTTCGCGGCGCTTCGAGCTTCACGCTTGCTCCAGCGAGATGCGCGGATCGAGCAACGTGTAGATCACGTCGACCAGCGTGTTGAGGGCGAAAACCAGCGTCGTGTAGAGGATCGTGACACCCATCGCGAGCGTGTAATCGCGATTGAGCGCGCTGTTGACGAAGTGTTGGCCCGTGCCGGGGATGAAGAAAATTTTCTCGATCACCAGGCTGCCGGTGAGGATCGCCGCGCTGGCCGGTCCGAGGTAGCTGACCACGGGCAGGATGCCCTGCCGGAGCGCGTGCCGCAGCACGACGATGCGCGTGGGCATGCCCTTCGCGATCGCGGTGCGCACGAAGTCCTGACTGAGTGCATCGAACAATCCCGCGCGCACCAGCCGCGCGATGTAGGCCGCCACCGGTGTTCCCAAAGCCAGCGCCGGAAGGACCGAGTGCTTGAAATCGCCCCAGCCGGCGACGGGGAAGATCGGGATCAGGAACACGAACACGAGCACCATCAGCGACGCGAGCACGAAGTTGGGGATCGCAACTCCCGCTGTCGCCAGGAGCCGGATCCAAAAGTCCAGTTTCCCGCGCGGATACAGCCCGCAGAGCAAGCCCGCGCCGACGCCGAGAACGACCGCGAAGATCAGGGCCAAGAGTCCAAGTTCCAGGGAAACCGGCAGCGACTGCGCAAGCACGTCGTTCACGCTGAAGTCGCGGTACTTGAAAGAAGGCCCGAAGTCTCCCGCTAGCACGCCGCCGAAGGGATGCGTGCCGTCGCCCGCGATCCAGCCGCGATCGCCCCAGTCGAGCGGACCGATGTAAGCGAGGTACTGCCTCCAGACCGGCCAGTCGAGGTGGTAGCGCGCGCGCAACGCGGCTTCGACCGAAGGGGCCAGCGCGCGCTCGCCGCTGAACGGTCCGCCGGGCGCGGCGCGCATCAGGAAAAACGCCAGCGTCACCACGCAAAGCAGCGTGAGCGCGAACCAGGCGGCGCGGCGCAGCAGGAAGCCGATCACGGTCGGCGCGCCCCGCTCTGCTTCTGCACGGCTTGCGAGTAGAGTCCTGCGCTCGGGCCGGGCGCGGCGACGAGCTCCAGCGAACTCGCGCGTTCGCGGCGCTCGCGCTTGAGTTCATCGTCGCTTTTCCAATACCAGAACTTTGGATTCTGCTCGTTGAGCACGTTGTTCGAGAATCCTCCCAGGCGTGGATTCACGACGTTCTGCGCCACGTAGGAATAGATCGGAATCGCGGGGACTTCGTCGAGCAGGATCTGTTCGGCCTTGACCAGCAGTTGATTGCGGCGCTCGGGATTCAACTCGCGTTCCGAGCGCGCCATCAACTCGTCAAAGGTGGCGTTTTTCCAGCCGGTGCGATTGTTGGGATTGTTGCTCGTGAACACACCGAGGAACGAACTTGCATCGGGATAGTCCGCGATCCACGAAGAACGCGAGATCTGGTATTCGAGCTTGTTCTGGCTGTCGAGCCAGACTTTCCATTCCTGATTCGAGAAGCCCACATCGATGCCCAGCGTGTTTTTCCAGGCGTTGGCGATCACTTCGGCGATGTCGCGATGGCTCTCGGCGGTGTTGTAGTGGATCGAGAGTTTCTCCAACGGATGCTGGGCCGTGAAGCCCGCCTGGGCCAAGAGCCGCTTCGCGACGCCCGCATTCTGCGCCTGGGCGCGCGGCGAAGTGTAGTCGCCGATGTGGCCCCATGGGACGAACGAGGTGCACGGCTCTTGACCGGCTTTGAGCAATTTCGCGCAGACATCGTCGCGATTGATCGAGAGCGCAAGCGCGCGGCGCACGCGCACGTCGTCGAGTGGCGGCTTCGTGCAGTTCAAGCGATAGAAGTACAGGCCGAGGTACGGCGCGGCGTCGGGCCGGAAGTCCTCGCGGCCCAGCATCTTCGTCACGAACAGCGGCGGCACGCTGCCGTCGAGCCAGTCCAAGCCGCCGGTCAGGTACATGTTGAGCGAGGTGCCCCAGTGCTCGACCGCAAGCGCATCGATCGTGCCGAAGGCGACGTGCTGCGCGTCCCAATAACGTGTGTTGCGAAGCAGACGAATGCGATCGTTGATGCGCCGAAGGCCGAGCACGAACGGGCCGTTGGTGACCAGGTTCTTCGGCTTGGGCCATTCCGACATCCAGCGCTCGCGATAGCGCTGTTGCATGGCCTGCATGCTCTGCATGTGCACGGGCAGGAGCGCCGTGGTGGCGAGCAATTGCAGGAAGTACGGCCGCGGACTGGCGAGGTCGATGTTCAGGTTTCGCGCATCGATCGCCTTGATGCCGACCGCGTTCCAGTCGGGGCTTCCCGTGGGCCCGCGGCCGGCGTGGAAATCCTCGGCTCCCGACACCGCGAAAAGAAAGCTCGCGAATGGCGAAGCCGTGGCCGGCAGGAGCAGCCGCTGGAAGCTGAAAACGAAGTCGGCGGCGGTCAGCGGATCGCCGTTGGACCAGACCAGCCCCTCGCGTAGGTGGAAGCTCCAGTGCAGGCCGTCGGCGCTGGTCTCCCAGGACTCCGCGGCGCCCGGGAGAATCGCCAGATTCTCCGGATTGCGGATCACCAGGCCTTCGTAGAGCGCCCGCAGGATCCTGCCTTCGGGCACACTCGAAACCGCGGCAGGGTCGAGGGTACTTACCTCGGAGTTGTTGTTGAAGGTGAAGTCGGCCGCGGGCAGGTGGCTCCGGCTCGCCAGCGCCGCAGCCCAACCCAGCCCCAAGACCAGGATGGCTGCCGGCGCGGTCCACAGCCAGCTCCGCGCGCGTCCTGCCCGAGTCATCCACGCATGCTATCCGCTGAGTCCACGGCAACAAGTCGAGCCCATCCGACGTGTCTGACGCTTGACGCTCATGGGGCGGCCACCTAGCTTCGCCGGCGTGGGACCCATGCGCCGTTCGCTGCTTGGGCTCGTTCTCCTGACCGCGGCGGCCACGCTGTGGCGGTTTTCGCGAACGGAAGCTTCGCCTCTCCAGGCTGAAGCGCTCGTCACGCCCCGCTCCGCGCCGGCGCAGGTTCGGAGCCTGCCCGAAGGGGCCGTTGCGCCCGTGCTGGCGGATACCTTCTATCCGGGTTTCGATTCCAGGCGCGACAAGCTGCCACTGGCCGTGGACGGCGGCCGGGTCGTGGTGCACCTGCTCTCTTTCCCGCGCAGCTTGAACTTCATGATCGAGAACTCCTCGGTCACGCGCCGCATCTGGGGCGAGCTGCACGAGAGCCTGCTGCGTCAGGACATGGCGAGCTTCGAGTATGTGCCGGCGCTGGCCCAGAGCTACAGCGTGTTGGACCAGTTGCTGCTCGAGGGTGGCGATGTCCAAAGCGGCGAGAAGGTCCTGATCGGGAACATCGAGGATCTGGGCGATCATTGGAAAGTCACCCGTCACGATGCAGGCACGCTCTCTCACGGCAAGATCGCCAAGACTCCAGGGCAACGCCTGCTGCGCGGGACGGTCTTCGATTTTGTGTTGCGTCAGGGCGTGCACTGGCAGGATGGCGCCGACTTCGACGCACGCGACGTGCTGTTCTCGATGCGTTGCTTTCGCAATCCGCACGTGCGCTGCGGAGAAAAGCGCTTCCAGTTCGACAAGCTCGCGCGCTTCGAATCCAGTGGGCCGCACGCGCTGCGTTTCTGTTTCGCCGAGCCCTATTTCCTGGCGCACAACATCTTCGAGGGGTTGACGATACTGCCGGCGCACCTCTACGACCTCGGCGATCCGCGCAACGAGCAGGGGAAGCCGGGCGCGAGCGACGAAGAGCAGGGCCGCTTCATCGAGGAGCATCCGGCGAATCGCCGGTGGATCGGCCTCGGTCCCTACAAGCTCGCCGAATGGAGCGACAGCGCCATCGTCGCGAAACGCTGGGACGGTTACCACGACAGCGCCGCGGGCGGACATGTCGACGAGATCGTCTGGCGCATGATCGCCAACGACGGCGCGACGATGACGGCGTTGCTCGAGGGGCAGCTCGACTACTTCGATCGCCTGACCGGCGAGGACTATTTCGGCGGCCGCACGGACAACGAAGCCTTCAAGTCGCGCTATTACAAGGGCTTCTCCTACGGGCCGCAGATCACCTACACGGCCTGGAACATGCGGCGCGAGAAGTTGAAGGACGCGCGCGTGCGCACGGCGCTGGGCATGTGCTTCGACTGGGATGGGTTCATCGCCAGCTACTACAAAGGCCTGGCCCAGCGAGTCACCGGCGAGCAATTCCTCGCAGGTCCGGCCTACGACAAGACACTGGCGCCGCTGCCCTTCGATCTCGAGCGCGCGCGCACGCTGCTCGCGGAAGCGGGTTGGTACGACCGCGATCAGGACGGTTTCGCGGATCAGGGCGGAACCAAGCTCGAAATCGAATTCCTCTATCCGACCGGCAATCGCACCAGCGAATTGTCCGGCCAGGCTTTTCAGGCCAATTTGAAGCAGATCGGCGTCGAGTTGCGCCTGCAGGCGCGCGACTGGGCCGCGATGCAGGAGTCGATCCGCGCGCGCGATTTCGATGCGATTTCGATGGGCTGGATCACGCCGCCGGTGGTCGACCCTGAGCAGGCCTGGCATTCGAAGTGGGCCAACGTCGAGAGCGCGAATCACTCCGGGCTCAGCGATCCACAGATCGACCGGCTGATCGGCGAGATCCAGGTCGAGCTCGACTCCGCGCGCCAGAAGACGTTGTTCTTCGAGCTGCAGCGCCGCGTGTATGCGCTGCAACCCTACATGTTCGGAGTCAACGTGCCGCGCAAGTTCGCGATGTCGAAACGCGTGCGCAACCTCGAGTGTTTCGTGCTCGATCCGGGTTATTCGATCCGGCGCTGGTTCGTGGTCGAGCCCGCCGGCGGCGTGAAGTGAAGCGCGGAGACATTCGGTGCTTGGCTACTGCCTGAGGCGAATCGCCTGGATGCTGCCGACGCTGTTGCTGGCGACTTTCGTCGCCTTCGCACTGCTGCACCTCGCGCCGGGAACCGCGCTCGACGCCATCGGCGACGGGGCGGAGGATTCAGCCGTCAGTGATCCGGCCAGCCTGGCACGCTTTCGCCGCGAGCATCTGCTCGATCAGCCGCTGTGGAAACAGTACCTGGACTATCTGGGACCCTTCGATCTCTCCGCGCGCGGACACGTAGGGTTCGGCGGCAGTGGCGAGCGACCCTACGGCGGCATTTTGACCGGCGACCTAGGCAGCGAGCTCTTGGCGCCCGGCGTGCGGGTCGGCGCGCAGATTGCCAAACGCCTCAGGGTCACGCTGCCACTGATGCTTGCGGCGATGATCCTCGGCTACGCGATCGCGATTCCACTGGGCGTGTACAGCGCCACACGGCGCGGCGGGCGCAGTGATCGCGTGCTGACTTTCGCGACCTTCCTGCTCTACGCCGTGCCGGTCTTCTGGGCCGGCGTGCTGCTGCAGGCCGCGCTTGGCCGGCGCGGACTAGACGTGTTGCCGGTGCTGTGGCCCGCCGGAGACGCGAGCGCAGGCCAGATCGTGCGCGCGTCGATCTTGCCGGTCTTTTGCGCAAGCTACGGCATCGTCGCCTACGTCTCACGCCAGACGCGCGCATCGATGATCGAGGTGCTCGAGTCCGACTGGGTGCGCGCTTTGCGCGCGCGCGGCATCTGCGAGCGGCGCATCGTCTGGGTGCACGGGCTGCGCAACGCGGCGGCACCCCTGTGCGTTCACCTCGGGCAACTCATACCCGCGTTGGTCGCCGGCTCCGTGTTGATCGAGAACATGTTCGACATCCCGGGCATGGGCAGCTACCTGCAGCGCGGCTTGATTGCGCGCGAGTACGACATCGTGACCGGCGTCGTCCTGGTCAGCGCGATCTTCGCCTGCATGGGCCTGCTCGTTTCCGACCTGCTGCACGCGCGGCTCGATCCGAGGATCCGTGCATGAGCGCCACAGCCTCGCCGGCCGTAGCGACTCCCGGGCCCTGGGCACGATTCGTGCGCGCGTTCCAAGCTTCGGCTCGCGCCCGACTGGCCTGGAGAGCGCTGCTCTTGTGCGTCGGACTTGCTGCCTTCGCGCCCTGGCTGGCGAACGAGCGGCCCTACTTCGCGCGCTTTCGAGATGCGCAAGGCTACGCGGATGCGCTCGGCCTGCTGGTGCCGATTTCCACATCGGTCGCGCGCGAAGCGAACAGCAGCGGACCCGGGCTCGCTTCTGAATTGCGCGCGCTGCACGCGCGACTCGACGTGCTCGGCGCAGGTATCGAAGGCGAGCCAGATTCGAGGATCCGCGACGGCTTTCGCGAATACTGCGATTCGCTCGAGACTCTCGAACTCACCCTGCGACTCAACGACACGGTCACGAAACGCGCGGCCGGCGAGCGTTTGCGCGAACTCGCGCCGGGCACCGTTGCGCTGCTGGCTCCGCGCGCTTCCCGACTTCCCGCGCAGAGTCACTGGCCGCTCTTCGAATCGCTGTCGATGCTGGACATCGCGGCGTTCGTAGCGTGGCTTGGGCTCGCGACCATGGGGCTGTGGTCGCGTCTCGTTCCCGCGTTGGGCATCCGATCGAGGCTGCTCGCGCTCGGTGTTTTCGCCCTGCTGTTCGGCGCAGTGTCTCAGCTTCCGCAGCGCAGTTCCGCGCCGCTGGATGCGAGCGCGTGGAAGGCACGCGTTGCAACCGATTCCGAATCCTTTTCCGTATTCGCCCCGATCGCGTTCGGCCCGGGGGGGGCCCTGCTGGAGAGCGCGCTGCAGGCGCCACTGCAGGATTCCGCCGCTGGACACCATTGGTGTGGAACAGATCAGTTGGGCCGCGATCTTCTGGCGCGCCTCTTGTACGCCGGCCGCACCAGTTTCGCGGTGGCCTTCCTGGCCGCGCTGCTGATCCTGACCCTGGGCACCGCCCTCGGGCTTGCCGCCGGCACGCTGCGCGGAGCTGTCGACTTCGTCGTCTCGCGCGCGATCGAATTGCTGCAGGCCTTCCCGACGCTGGTGCTCCTGCTCGGAGTCGTCGCGCTGCTGCCCGCGCAGCTGGCCAATTCGCGCTGGACCATGCCGCTCGCGATCGCCGCGTTCGGCTGGACGCACATCGCGAGACTTGCGCGCGCACAAGCGCTGCGGGTCAGCGAACTTGGCTTCGTCCAGGCGGCCAGCGCCGCGGGTTTTTCGCGTTCGCGCGTCCTGCTGCGACACGTGCTGCCCAATTCGCTGGCACCGGTCTGGATCGCGTCGAGTTTCGTGCTTTCGGCCGGCCTGGTGCTCGAGAGCGCCGCGGCCTTCCTGGGCTTTGGAATCCAACATCCGGCGCCCTCGTTCGGCGCGCTGCTGGCGGACGCGCGCGCGACCCAGGCCTGGTGGCTGGCACTGTTCCCGGGAGTGTGGTTGTTCGCGAGCATCCTCGCGATCCACCTGGTGGGCGAAGGTGTGCGCGACGCGCTCGATCCCCGCGCGGAGGCCGACTCGCGATGAGCGACTCGGCCGGAATTTTGCTCTCGGCGCGCGGTCTGTGCGTCTCGTACCGCGCCGACGGCCACGAGCGCTCGGCGCTCGAAAACGTCGATCTCGAACTCAAACGTGGCGAAACGCTGGCCGTGGTGGGGGAGTCGGGCTCGGGCAAGAGCACGCTGGCGCTGTGCCTGCTCGGGCTGCTTCCACAGGCCGCGAGAGTGAACGCGGGCGAGATCTCACTTGGCGCGCGCGCTCTCGATCCGCGCGACGTATCGCAGTGGGCGCAGCTGCGCGGAACGCAGCTTGGATTCGTGCCTCAGGATACGCAGGAGGCCTTCGATCCGCTGCTCGCGATCGGCGAGCAGGTGGCCGAGCCGCTCGTGTCGAAGGGCATGGCCAACGACGCCGCGCGTGCGCGCGCCATTGAACTCCTGGAGGAAGCCGGGCTCGAGAGCGCGGCGGAATTGGCCGCTTCACTCCCACAGCGCCTTTCCGGCGGGCAGCGCCAGCGCGCGGCGATCGCGGCGGCGCTCGCGCAGGATCCCACGGTCCTGATCGCCGACGAGCCGACGAGTTCGCTCGATCCTGTGCACGCCGGCGCGCTGATCGAGCTGCTCGATCGATTGCGGCGCTCGCGCGGGCTCGGGCTGCTCTGGATCTCGCACGATTTGCGCGCGGTGAGCGCGCGAGCCGATCGCATCGTCGTGCTTTGCGCCGGTCGCATCGTCGAGACGGGCCGCGCGCGCGAGGTGCTTTCGAATCCGGTCCACGAGCACACTCGCGAACTGGTGAAGTCGCTGAATCTCGCATTCAGGTCGAGCGCGCCGGACGAATCCGCCGCGCGAGGGCCGATCGTGCTCGAGGTCCGCGGACTTGCGACCAGTCCCGCCCGCCGCGGATCCTTCGAACGTGCGCGTCATCGGCCTTTCGTGCTGCAGGGTATCGACTTCGATCTGCGCGCCGGCGAGATCACGGCCCTGATCGGTCCATCCGGTTCCGGCAAGTCGACGGTACTTCGCGCACTGCTCGGTCTCGAAGCGACGGCGCGCGGCAACGTGCGGATTTCTCGCGACGGGCTGACGAGCGAAGTGCTCGGCAGAGCTTCACGGGAACTTCGGCTGGCGCGCCGCGGCAGCGCTTGGATTCCCCAGGATCCCGGGGCTTCGCTGGATCCGCGCGCGAGCGTGATCGAGTCGGTCTGCGAGCCCATGCTCGCGAATCAGAGCCTGGCCGGCGCCGCAGCCCGCGTGCGGGCGGCGGAACTGCTCGAAGCCTGTGGCCTGCGCCGTGAACAGGGCTCGCGCCTGCCGCACCAACTGTCCGGTGGCGAACGCCAACGTGCGGCCATCGCGCGCGCGCTGGCCCAGGATCCGCGCGTGTTGCTGCTCGACGAGCCGACCTCGAGTCTCGACGCCACGGTGGCGGCGAGGATCGTCGAACTCGTCGTGTCGCTGGTCGAGACGCGCGGACTGTGCGCATTGTGGGTCACGCACGACGTCGAACTCGCACGCGCCACGGCCCAGCGCCTGCTCGTGATCGAAGACGGGCGTATCGTCGAGCGAGGTCCGACGGCGGCGACGCTCGCCCACCCGGCTTCAGCGGCCGCGCGTCGTCTGCTGGCGGCCGGCGCTCAGACTTTGATCGCGTAGTGCTCGCGCAGCACGGCTCGCAGCTCGTCGAAATTCTTGATCGTGTGGTCGGGCGCGACACCGCAGGGTGGGTGTTTGGCCTCGAGGTTGGCCCACACGGCGATCATGCCCAGGCTTTTTGGCGGCGCGACATCGTGCGATGGATTGTCGCCGACATACATGACCTGCGGCGCGAGCAGGCCCAGTTTGCGCAATGCGTGCGCGTAGAGCTTGGGATTGGGTTTGTTGATGCCGATCTGATCTGAGATGAAAATTGCCTCGGGGTCGAGGTATTTGACCAGGTCGAGCCGGACGA
>JANMRV010000410.1:0-1993 GCA_031388685.1 Planctomycetota bacterium | reverse complement strand
AAGTGAACCGAGAGGCCACCCTGAATCAAGGATCCATCGATGCCGAAGGCTCCGCCGGAATTGACATTGCCGGTCTGGTCTGCGCCTTCGTCATCGGTGTAGCCCGCGCCGAGCATGATGCTGGTGTCGCCCGAGGCGCCATACGCGCCTTCCTGCTTGCCAACGCCGGTGCCGAGCGCGTTCACCGCGACGCGCACGGTCCAGCTGATATCGCCCTCCATCTTATCGACTCCATTCTGAAGCGCGGCCCACCATCCAAGATGGTCGTAGACCCCGCTGAGTTGGACGCCGTCCTGGCGGCCCTGGAAGTTCTGACTGTTGAAGGTGCGGTCGAGCAGCACGAGGTTGTTCTCTTCGACGAGGAAGGACGACCACAGGAACGGAGCGCGGAAGCGGCCGGCTTGCCCGCTGATGCCTTCCGCGATCTTGAAGGTGCCGTAGCCATCCAGAAGGGTGAGCGTGCCGTCGGACGCGCCGCTCAGGCCCGAATTGGCGGCATCCAGGCGGATGACCGCGCCGTAGTCGCCCTGGGACGCGTTGAATTCAACGCGCGCGTTGTCCAACAGGAAACCGCTGAGGTCTTCGTTGGTGGCGGGAGTATTCTGGTCAGCATCGACGTCGCTCGACCTGACGCCGCGAGCGCGGACGAATCCATTGACCCCAAACGCACCCGTAGCCGGTGCGCCTTGGGTCTGGGTGAGTGAGAGGATGTCCCGGTCGAGAGTCGACCACGCCCTGGTCTCATCGCCGCCGGCATATGCGAGAGAACCGGCCGAGGTAATGGCCAGCGCTCCAATCACGAACTTGTTCATTGAGGAAACACTCCAAAGAGAGAGGAAAACAGAGACGAACGGGATGGGGAGGTTCGGTGGAGGGCGACGTTACGCACGTCCCGGAGGGAGTTCCAACATTTTTTGCGCCGGAACTCCCCGCTGTACGAATTCGGCGAAAATCGCGGCGACGCGCACCGGTAGCTTGGAGGAGGCTGTTTGCTTGAGACGTAAGTACATGGAAACAAAAGACTTACGGCAGTCCGTGAACGGAGGCGGCTCGCTTTGTCGCGACAATTCGGCGGGCAGCTGCTGTGCGGAGCAACGAACTCGCTCGCGACTTCACGCAGCACTTGCGCTCGCGCCGCACTTCAATCCGCTGTGCCGCTGCGTCCGCGCTTGATCTCGCTTCGCATACGTTTTCCCGTCAGGCGTCGCTCCTTCGAGCCGCGCGTCGGCCGCGTCGAGCGGCGCTGCACCGGACGCTGCAGGGCGCCGCGCACAAGCTCCGCCAGCCGTTCGCGCGCGTCATCGATGTTGCGCGACTGCGATCGAAATCGCGACGCGTGCAGCAGGATCTCGCCGCTCGCGGTCAGTTCGCTCGCGAGGCGCGACACCAGCCACGCGCGCGTGCGTTCGTCGAAACTGCGGCTGGCAGCGACGTTGAAGCGCAGCGTCACGCGCGTTTCGACCTTGTTGACGTTCTGTCCGCCAGGTCCACCCGAGCGCGAAGTCTCGAAGCTCAACTCCGATCCGTGGATCGTGTGCTTGGGCCCGATTCGCAGGTCTGCGTCGCGCGCCTCGGCCACGCTCAGCTCAATTCGCAGCAGGCCGCGGTGCCTGGCTGCGCAGCATGGGGAACGGGAAAATCCCTGTGTCGTGACCGTCGCTGAAGCGGAAAGAGAGCGCGTAGTTCCCGACCATGCGCGCATTCTCCTGCCGCAGATCAGGCGGCACGGCGCTCGAGTCGTGCATGCGCACGCCGGTCAATTCGTTGACGCAGCGCGCGCAGGGACAGATCGCGCGCAACTGCGCGGCGCTGTAGACCGTGCGTCCGCCATCGACCCACTCGATCACGAGCTTGGTCGGATCGCTCTTGATGATGACCCGCGGATCTGCGTTCGACATGGTGAAGCTTGCGGGCCCTGAGCGGGACCAGAGTGCTAGCAAATGGTGGGCAGGACCGGGGTTGAACCGGTGACCCCGTGATTTTCAGTCACGTG
>JANMRV010000401.1:0-1175 GCA_031388685.1 Planctomycetota bacterium | reverse complement strand
AGCACTCCAGCCTGTCGTCTCAAAATCATCCGCCGAAACAGGTTCGCCGGCGAGAATCCGAACGGAGCGTGGACCCTCACCATCAGCGACACCGTCGGCGCCGACGTGGGCACGCTGAACTCCTGGTCGCTTTCTGTCACGGACGGAACGGTCGTCGTCATTCCGCCGGCGTACAACATCAGCTCGTTTTCGACCGGCGCGATCTCGGTCCCGATCAACGACTTCCTCACGTCGACGGTGCCGTTGGTCGTGAGCGGAGGTCCGACGAGCATCGTGCAGACCCAGGTCTACGTCGAAATCCTGCACACCTGGAACGCGGACCTGGTCATCTCGGTCCAGTCACCTGCGACGACGACCGAAGTGCTCTCCAATTTGCACGGCGGTGCCAACGACAACGTCTTCAACGGCACGCTGTTCGACATGAACTCGTCGAACCCGATCGCCACCTACGCGTTTGCCAACAATGTCGTCGCCACCGATCTGCAGCCCGACGGCAATCTACTTTCGTTCGCGGGCCAGGACTCCAACGGGACCTGGAACCTGATCGTCACGGACACTGCCGGCGCCGACATCGGGAGCATCAATCGCTTTGACGTGAAGTTCGTCGACTGCGCGGGTGGCACGGCTTACTGCACGGCGAAGGTCAACTCACTCGGCTGTACGCCGCTGATCGCCAGCACGGGTTCCCCGTCGGCGACTTCGGGCTCGGGTTACGTGGTTTCCGGCAGCAACGTGCGAAACAACAAGCCCGGCCTGATGCTCTACACCAATGGCGGCCGCGCCGCGGTTCCGTTCGTCGGAGGAATTCGTTGCGTCAATTCGCCGATCAAGCGTTCGACTCCGATGCTCTCGGGCGGTTCGGCTGCGCCGACAAACGACTGCTCGGGCGTGTACCAGATCGACATGAACGCGTTCGCGGTCGGCGGTCTCGGCGGTTCGCCCGCGCCTTACCTGCAGGTCCCCGGCACGGTCATCGACGGCCAGATCTGGGGCCGCGATCCGGGCTTCGCCTTCCCCAACAACGCCACCCTGACGGGCGGCTTGGAGTGGACAGTCGGCCCCTGATTCACTGAATCTGGGAAAGCCCTTTGGGCACAGGTGGGGGGGGGGCGGGGGGCCCGGTGCCGCCCCGGGAGCGGTGTGGGGATTAGAACCCCCCCCCCCGCGCGCCCCCC
>JANMRV010000398.1:0-10567 GCA_031388685.1 Planctomycetota bacterium | reverse complement strand
TCGACAACATCGTCGCCATGCTCAAGGATGGACAGGCGGTGTGCAGCGGCACGATCCAGCGCACGAACTCGAACAAGCTGGTCGGCGGTCTGTACTTCGCTCGCCAGTCCATCGAACAGGCGATCATCGAAAATGGGCTGTGGAGCGTGGCCTCGAGCGTTTACCGCGGTGCGAGCCCCGGAAACTTGCAGACGATTCAGGACGTCATCCGGCGTTCGGCGTATTCGATGGTGCAATTCCCCGCCTGGAGCGACCAGAAACATGGGCCGTGGGCCCAACTCGCGGTCGCGCCGTTGGATCCCAACCGTCCGCCGTTCTGCAATTCGATCCCCCCGGCCGGAACGTCCACGGGCGTCGACAAGTATCAGCCCTGGTCGTCGTTTGCCTACGGTTACGAACTCACCGGCGATCCGATCTTTCTCAGCAAGGCACTGAGCTTGGCCAGCGGCGGAACGAACTTGCTCAACTCGCTGAGGGCAAGCAAGTACAAGAACCTCGAGAATCGGGCTGCGTTGATCGGTCTGGTTCAAACACTTCCGTAATTCGAAGGCCGGACCTGTTAGTGCTCCGCTGCGGCGCATGCGCCGCAGCGGAGGCCTTTTTGGCGGCCGTATTCACCCGAACTGGATGCCCTGAGCCAGCGGCAATTCGCGTGAGTAGTTGACTGTGTTCGTCTGACGACGCATGTAAGCCTTCCAGGCGTCCGATCCCGACTCGCGGCCGCCACCGGTTTCCTTCTCGCCGCCGAAAGCACCGCCAATTTCCGCGCCGGAAGTTCCAATGTTGACGTTTGCGATCCCACAGTCCGAGCCGGTCGCGGCAAGGAAGCGCTCGGCGTAGCGCATGTTCATGGTGAAGATCGAGCTCGACAGTCCCTGGGGCACGGCGTTGTGCAAAGCGATCGCCTCGTCGAACTCGCTGTAGCGCAGCAGGTACAGGATCGGAGCGAACGTCTCCTTCTGCACAGCGTCACTCTGGCGCGGCATGCGCACGATCGCCGGCTGGACGAAGTTTCCGCCGGCCAGGCGGCCGGGCAGGCGCACGGGATCGCCGCCGCACAGGAGTTCGCCGCCCTCGGCGCGCGCCTGCGCGATCGCGGACGACATTTCCTGCACGGCTCGTGCGCTGATCAGCGGACCGCACAGGGTCTTCGGATCCGAGGGATCGCCGATGCGGATTCCGCTGTAGCTCTTCACCAGGCGACGCTCGATCTCGCTGCACAGCGATTCGTGCACGATCAGGCGGCGCGTCGTCGTACAGCGCTGTCCCGCGGTGCCGACGGAACCGAACACGATCGCCGGCATCACGAGATCGAAGTCCGCGTCCTCGGCGACGACGATGGCGTTGTTGCCGCCGAGCTCCAGGATCGTGCGGCCGAATCGGCTGGCGACCTTCGCCGCGACTCCACGGCCCACGTGCGTGGAACCCGTGAACGAGATCAGCGGCATGCGCGGATCGGCGCACATGGCGTCGCCGATGTGCCCGGGTTCTCCGATCACCAGCGTGGCCAGGGCGCCGAAGCCTTCGGCTTCGAGCACCGGCCGCACGACGTTCGTGGTCGCGATGGCGCACAGCGGCGTCATGCTCGAGGGCTTCCAGACGCAGGCGTCGCCGCAGATGAACGCCAGCATCGCGTTCCAGGCCCACACCGCCACGGGGAAGTTGAAAGCCGTGATCACGCCGACCGTGCCCAGCGGATGCCATTGCTCGCGCATGGCGTGCTGCGGCCGCTCCGAGTGCATGGAAAGTCCGTAGAGCATGCGCGACTGCCCGGTGGCGAAGTCGGCGATGTCGATCGCCTCCTGCACTTCGCCCCAGCCCTCTTGCAGGATCTTGCCCATCTCGAGCGTGATCAGACGCCCGAGCGCGTCCTTCTTTTCGCGCAAACGTTCACCGATCCGGCGCACGATCTCGCCGCGCTTGGGCGCGGGGACCAGCTGCCAGCGCAGAAAGGCCTCGTGGGCCGCCTGCACGCAACTTTCGTACTCCTGCGGGGTGGCCTGACGGATGCGCGCGATCAGCTCGCCCGTTGCGGGACAATGGGACTCGAGCAGGCTGCCGCTGGTCGCGATCCACCTCCCGGCGTACGCGCCGCTGTTGGTGCCCTCGATGCCAAGTTCTTTGAGGAATTCCGTGTTCATGGTGCGGTCCAAAGTCAGGAGCCTAGCCGTCGATCAAGGCCGAAGAGGATACTCGTGGGCCGCGAGCTTGTCCCGCCGTCGACGCTGGGTGATGCTGGGCGCAAAGGTCCATCCCATGAAAAGAACTCTTCTCGCGCTGCTGCTGACTCTCTTCTGCGCCGCGCCGGTTACCGTGGCCGGCGGCGAACTGCTGGTGCTCAACAAGACCGACGCCACCCTGTCGTTCATCGACCCGTAGAACGCCGCGGTCCTGGCCGTGATCGGCACGGGCGTCGGTCCCCATGAGATCGCGGTCGAGCCCGGCGGCAAGCGCGCGCTGGTCAGCAACTACGGCGCGGCGCTGCCGGGCAGTTCGCTGACCTTGATCGATCTGGAGAAACGCATCTCCATCGACACGCTCGACCTGGGCAAGCATCGCCGTCCCCACGGAATCGTCTTCCGTTCCGCCGGGCGTGCCCTGGTCACCTGCGAACAGAGCCACGCGCTGCTCGAAATCGATTTGGCCACGCGCAGCGTCGCGCGCGAGATGGCTACGGATCAGGAAATCGCCCACATGGTCGTGGTCAGCCCCGATGGCAAGCGCGCGTTCGTCGCCAACATCGGCTCGGGCTCGATCAGCGCCTTCGATCTGGAAGCCGGCGCGAAATTGGCCGACGTGCGCACCGGCAAGGGCGCCGAAGGCATCGCGATCGCGCCCGGCGGCGGCGAGATCTGGGTCGCCAATCGGGAGCAGGATACGCTCTCGATCGTCGACGCGAAGAGCCTTGAGGTTCGCGCCACGCTGGCCTGCGCGAGCTTTCCGATCCGCGTGCAGATCACGCCCGATGGCTCGCGCGCCCTGGTCTCCAATGCCAAGAGCGGCGAGGTCGCCATCTTCGACGTGGCGGCGCGCAAGGAATCGGCGCGCCTTTCGCTGGCGGTGACGCCGGTGGAGCGCCAGGACGAGCGGCTTTTCGGTGCAAAGTTCGCGGGCTCGCCGGTGCCGGTGGGAATCCTGATCGACCCCAGCGGCAAGCGCGCCTTCGTCGCCAACACGAACGCGGACTTGATCAGCGTGCTCGACCTCGAACACTTCACGCTGAGCGGGCGCCTCTGCGCGGGCCGCGAGCCCGACGGTCTGGGCTGGGTCGCGCGCTGAGCCACGGCCCGCGCTTCGGCGACTGACTTAAGCGCGTCCGTGCACTATCCTGTTCGCCCCCATGGCCGACAAGATCATCTTCCAGCTCTCGGACCTGTCCAAATATTACGGTCTGAACAAGGTCCTCGACGGCATCACGCTGGCCTTCCTCGAAGGCGCCAAGATCGGAATGATCGGCGCCAACGGCGCGGGCAAGTCGACGCTCTTGCGCATCATCGCCGGCGAGGACAAGAAGTTCGACGGCGTCGCCAAACCGATCGGTGAGCAGTCGATCGGCTACCTTTCCCAGGAGCCGCCGCTCAACGACGAACTGACCGTGCTGGGCAACTTGCGCGAAGCCGTCGCGCCGCTGCTCGCGATCGAGAAGCGCTACAACGAACTCGCCGAAGCCGGCGACATGGGCGACGAATTCATGCACCTCTCCGAGGTCATGGAGCACAAGGAGATCTGGGAACTCGACAGCCACCTCGAGCAGGCCGCGGAAGCGTTGTGCCTGCCGCCGATGGACTCCGACGTGAAGCAGCTCTCTGGCGGCGAGCGCCGGCGCGTCGCGCTGTGCAAATTGCTGATGGCGCACCCCGACATCCTGTTGCTCGACGAGCCCACGAACCACCTCGACACCGACACCGTCGAATGGCTCGAGCATCACTTGAAGGAGTACCACGGTGCCGTGGTCTTGATCACGCACGACCGCTACTTCCTCGACAACGTCGTCGGCTGGATGCTCGAGATCGAGCGCGGCCGAGCCAGGCCGTACAAGGGCAACTACTCCACCTATCTGGAGCAGAAGCAGCGCGAGCTCGAAGAGAAGAGCGGCAAGGACGCCGCGCGCGAAAAGCTCTTCAACAAGGAACGCCTGTGGATCGGCCAGAGTCCTTCGGCGCGGCGCGGCCGCTCCAAGTTCCGGCTGGCGCGCTTCAAGGAACTGCAACTCGAGCGCGCCGAGGACCAGCTCGAGTCCGTCGACTTGCGCATTCCGCCCGGCCCGCGCCTGGGCGACAAGGTGATCGACTTCCGCAACGTGAAGAAGGGCTTTGCCGGTCGCACGCTGATCAACGGCCTGTCTTTCGAAGTTCCGCCCGGCGGAATCCTCGGCATCGTCGGCGCCAACGGCATGGGCAAGTCGACTTTGCTGCGCATGATCATGGGCCAGGAAAAACCCGACAGCGGCACGGTCACGATCGGCAGCACGGTCATGATCCGCTACCTCGACCAGTCGCGCGCCGTGTTGCACGACGATGAGACGGTGTTCCAGAACATCACCGAAGGCAACGTGCACGTACCGTTCGGAACGAAGACGCTCGACGCGCGCGCTTACGTGGCGCGCTTCAATTTCAAGGGCGAGGATCAGCAAAAGCTCCTGCGCGAATGCTCCGGTGGGATGCGAAACCGCGTGCTCTTGGCGAAGATGCTGCGCGAACCGGCCAACGTCGTGATCATGGACGAACCGACCAACGACCTCGACCTCGACACGCTGCGCGTGCTCGAAGAAGCGATCGCCGAGTACCCCGGTTCGGCGATCGTGGTCAGCCACGACCGCTACTTCCTGAATCGCGTCGCCACGCACATCCTGGCCTTCGAGGGCGAAGTCGAAGAGGGCAAGGGGCCGGAGATCAATTTCTATCCCGGCGACTACGAGGCCTACCACGAGTGGCGCGACAAGAATCGCGCCGAACGCGGCATCGGCGGACGCTCGCGCGCGGGCAAGTACCGCAAGTTGTTGCGCGACTGATCGCGACGGCGCGTCATGGCCAGCGAATCGTGGCTTCGTGCCGAAGACCCGGCGCTGCTGCCTGACCCGACTCTGGAGACGGCGCGCGCGCTGCTCGAGGGCTATTTGCCCCGCGACGAGAAGCAGGCGCGCTTCCGGCGCGAGATGCTGGCGTTCATCGATGAGCATCCGCTCGACGCCCATTCGCGCTCCTGCCTGGCCGGCCATCTGACCGCCTCGTGCCTGGTCCTGGACGCCTCGCGCGGGTGCGCGCTGCTCACCCATCACCGCAAGCTCGATCGCTGGCTGCAGCTGGGCGGGCACTGCGACGGCGACTCGAACCTGCGCGCCGTTTGCCTGCGCGAGGCGCGCGAGGAGTCGGGCATCGAGGGCCTGCGGCTCGACCCCAGGCTGCTCGACCTGGACATCCACCCGATCCCGGCGCGGCCCGGCGAGCCCGAGCATCTGCATCTGGACGCGCGCTTCCTGGTCTTCGCCCCCGCCGCCTCGCGCGCCATCCAAAGCGAAGAATCCAATCGCCTGGCCTGGGTGAGACCAGAGGAACTGGCCGCTCTCGACACCGACGAATCGCTGCGCCGACTCTTCGCGCTGGCTTTTTCGACGTAGCGCGCCGCAAAGGCGCGTCTGTTCGTGGACGAAGCCGCGCCCCTTGCGCTACCCTCTTCGGCCTTACATTCCTGGGCCCCGCGTGGGCTCGCTCTCTACAACCCTAGAGAATCCGCCGTGCAAGTCACCGTCGAACGTACCGGTCCCTGCGTCGCCCGCGTCAGTTTCACCGTCCCCGCGACGGACTACGACGGCGAAGTCGCGCGACTGCTCAAGCAAGCCGCGAGTCAGGCCAAGATGAAGGGCTTTCGCCCGGGCCACGTACCCAGCGCGCTGATCGAGAAGCAGCACTGGAAGGAGATCCGCCACGAAGCTCGCCAGCGCTTTTTGAACGAGGCCTACCAGAAAGCCGTCGAAGGCGAGAAGTTGCGTCCTCTGGCGCACCCGCGCGTCGATCTGGGAGAGCCGTCGGCGCTCAGCGGTCTGCCGTTCTCGTTCACTTTCGAACTCAGCCTGCGGCCGGACTTCGCACTCGGCGACTACAAGGGCCAAGAAGTCGACTCGAAGCCTGAGCAGGTCAGCGACGAGAAGGTCGAACAGGCGATCGAAAACATCAAGCAGCAGCAGGCGCGGCCGGAGCCCGCCGGCGACGCGGGCCTGCCCGAGAATGGCATGGCGCTGTGCCGCGTCGAACTGTTCTGCGACGATCAAAGCGTCTTCGTGCGCGATGGCCTGCGCCTGGGTCCGGACACCTCGATGCCTGGAATGGATCAGGCGACCTACAAGCAGAAAATGATCGGCGCCAAGGACAAGGACAGCTTCGACGTCGATCTGACCTTCCCGGGCGACTTCGAAGTCGAGAGCGCGCGCGGCAAGCTCGGCCGCTGCCACGTGAGCGTCGAGCAGGCCTTCTCGGTCGTGCTGCCCGATCGCGCGGAAGTCATGCGCTCGCTCGGCCAGGAAAATGAGGAGTCTTTCCTCGCCTTCGTGCGCGAGCGCCTGGCCGATGCGCTCAAGGAACAGGAAGACCGCCGCGTCGAGAACGTGATCATCGATCGCCTGATCGACGGACACGCGTTCGACCTGCCCGAGAGCATGGTCGCCGAGCAGATCCGTACGCGCCAGGAGCAGTCGCGCAAAGAGCTGGCCGAGGCCGGAACGAGTCCAGAGAAGATCGCGGAGCAAATCACCGGCCAGGAGGCCGCCACGCGGGAAGCGGCGATCCGCACTTCGCGCGGATATTTCCTGATCGAGGCAATCGCCCAAAAGGAATCGATCCAGGTGACCGAAGAGGAGCTGCTCAGCGAGCTGAGGAGCATCGCTCAGCGCAACCGGGCCAGCCTGGAGGACGTCACCGAGTACTACAAGAAGAACAACCTCCTCGGGCAGGTCGCCATGGAACTCGTCGAGCGCCGCGTGCGGCGCATGTTGCGCGAAAACGCGAAGATCACGACCCGCTGAGCGCGGCTTCGCGCCCGGCGCCGGACAGGTCCAAAGGAGCGCTCCAGACCGGTTCGCCCGTGCGCGTGCTTGAGTCTGGAGCGCGCAAGCGTTATCTGGCTGTCCCTAAGCCCCTGTATCCACGCCCACGACACGCCCCCCTACCACGGACGATTTGCATGGACGCGCAAGCCAACTACTACATTCCCTACGTCATCGAGAAGACCGGCCGCGGCGAGCGCACGTACGACATCTACTCGCGCCTGCTCGAGGACCGGATCATTTTCATCGGCACCGCGATCGATGACACGGTCGCCAATTCGGTGATGGCGCAGCTCCTGTTCCTCGACAAGACGAACAAGACCCAGGACATCAACATCTACATCAATTCGCCGGGCGGTTCGGTCACTTCGGGTCTCGCGATCTACGACACGATGCAATTCGTGCAGGCCGACATCGCCACGTATTGCCTGGGCCAAGCCGCGTCGATGGGCTCGGTGCTCCTGGCCGGCGGCAAGCAGGGAAAGCGTTTCGCGCTCCCGCACTCGCGCATCATGATCCACCAACCGTGGGGCGGCGCCCAGGGCACGGCCATGGACATGGAAATCCAGGTCAACGAGATCCTCAAGCTCAAGAAGACGCTCGAGGAGATCCTCGGCAAGCACACCGGAAAGACCGGAAAAGAGATTTCCAAGGCCTCCGAGCGCGACAATTTCATGGATCCCGAGGCCGCCAAGGCCTTTGGCCTGATCGATCACGTGGTCCAGATTCCCGCGAGCAAGACCAGCACGTAGGATTGAGCGCGTCTGTGGTCTTGCTGCGGGCGCGCCCGCGACGCGAGCCCGAAGGCCCTCCGCACTCACTTTTCAGCGCCACACATGACCCCTTCATCGAACCGCGGCCGGCATGTCGAGCGCTGCACCTTCTGCGAGAAACGGCGTCACCATGTCGCCTCGCTGATCGCCGGCCCTCCGGGGGTCTACATCTGCAACGAGTGCATCGAGATCTGCAATTCGATCCTGCAGGAGGAAAGCCGGCGCAGTCCCGAGGCGGGAGCGGCAGGGGCGACAGGAGCCGCGGGCGGCGGCGCCGCAGCATCCGGCGGCGTGGCCGGCGGAGTCCGCGGACGCGCGCTGGCCCCTGCTGGAACTGAGCGTCGCACGCCGACCCCGATCGAGATCGCGCGCCATCTCGACGAGTACGTGATCGGCCAGCAACGCGCGAAGAAGATTCTCGCTGTCGCCGTGCACAACCACTACAAGCGGCTGCAGCACGGACAGAAGGGCACGAGCCCGAGTTCGTCGCTGCAACACGTCGAGATCGAGAAGTCGAACGTGCTGCTGATCGGCCCGACGGGCTGCGGCAAGACCTTGCTCGCGCGCACGCTGGCGCGCATGCTCGACGTGCCCTTCGCCATGGCGGACGCGACCACGCTGACCGAAGCCGGTTACGTGGGCGAGGATGTCGAGAACATCCTGCTGAAGCTCTTGCAGAATGCCGACTTCGACATCGAGCGCGCCCAGCAGGGCATCGTCTACATCGACGAGATCGACAAGATCAATCGCACGACCGGCAACGTCTCGATCACGCGCGACGTGTCGGGCGAGGGCGTGCAGCAGGCGCTGCTGAAAATCCTCGAAGGCACGATCGCCAACGTCCCCCCGCAGGGCGGACGCAAGCACCCCGAGCAGGCTTATCTGCACGTCGACACGTCGAACATCCTGTTCCTGTGCGGCGGAACCTTCGTCGGCATCGAAGACGTGATCGCGCGGCGCATCGGCCGCGACGTCATCGGCTTCAGCCGCGAGCAGCGGCCCGAAGCGCAGAGCGCGGCCAGCGGGAGCAAGGATCCGGCTTCGCGGCGCTGGAAGGGCCCCATGCCGACCAAAGCCGACCGCACCACGCGCGACGAGTTCGTGCGCCAGATCACGCCGAAGGACCTCGTCGAATTCGGGATGATCCCGGAATTCGTCGGCCGCCTGCCGGTGGTCGCGACCTTGGATACGCTGACCCGCGACGACCTGGTCAGGATCCTGACCGAGCCCAAGAATGCGCTGCTGCGTCAGTACCAGCGCTTGTTCGAGATGGCCGGCGCTTCGCTGGAATTCACGCCCGACGCCATCGCGGCGATCGCCGACATCGCGATCGAACGCGAGACCGGCGTGCGCGCGCTGCGTTCGATCCTCGAGGAACTCTTGCTCGACCTGCTCTACGAATTGCCGTCGCGTCGCGATACGTTGCGCCACGTCGTCACAGCCGATCATGTGCTGGGCAAAGCTTCGCTTGCGCTCGGACTCGAGAGCGATCCGCCCGCGGACGCCAACCGCGAGAGCGCCTAGCCTCCCGCCCTCGGGCGTTTTCGGTAACTCCACACCGCGAACAGCGCGATCCCCAGCGCAAGCATGGCCGCCGCGCGCCAGACCGCCTGGCGTTCCGCATTGAACACCGCGCTGACCACGACGAGCGCCGAGGCGATCGTGAACAATGCCGGGAGCCACGGATAGCCGAAGGCACGGTAGGCGCGCGGCGCGTCGGGCAACTTGGCGCGAAACACGAACAGCGAGACGCCGCACAACACGAAGAACGTGAAGTCGGCGATCGTCGTCATTTGCATCAGGTCCAACGACTTGCCGAGGAAAAGGTGCAGGATGCCGAACGAGGCCTGCAGCCCGATCGCGACGATCGGTGTGCGCCACTTCGGGTGCACGTAGGCGGCTTGCTTGAAGAACACGCCGTCGAGCGCCATCGCGTAGTAGATGCGCGGCGTGACGAAGAGCAGTGCCTGGGTGATGGCCAGGGTCGAGATCATGACCAGGCCCGCGACCACCGGCTCGCCCCAGGAAACGACACGTCCCGCGGCCAGCGCAGCCGGTGTTTTCGTGCCGGCGACACCCTCGACTCCGAGGATCGCGATCAACGACGCGTTCATCGCGATGTACAGCGCGATCACGCACAGGGTGCCGATCAGGATGCCGCGCGGCACCGTGCGCTCGGGATTGCGAACTTCGCCGGCGACCGCGGTCACGTTCTGCCAGCCGCCGTAGGTGAACACGACACCGAGCAGGCTCGCCCCGGCTCCGGCCCAGGTCCAAGCATGGACCGCGCTGGTCGGCGGCTGACTCGGCGCCTTGAGGCCGGCCACGACCAGGATTCCGAGCACGATGATCGTCGCGATGCCGGCGATCTTGGCCAGCATCGCCGCATTCTGGACATTGGCGCCCAGCCGCACGCCGCGCATGTTGATCAGCGCGAGCACCACGATCCCGCCCGTCGCCAGCGCGCGCACCACGTGGTCGGACCAAGCGACCGGGCTGCCCGCAAAGGCGAGCAGCCTTTGCAGGTGATCGATGAACACGATCGCGACGTAGGCGATTGCACCGGAGTTGATCGCGGTCAACAACAGCCAGCCGAACAGGAACGCTGCGAAGCGACCGAAGCCCTCGCGCAGGAACACGTACTGTCCGCCGGCGCGCGGGAAAAGCGAGCCGAGTTCGGCGAACACGAAAGCTCCGCACATGGCGATGCCTCCGCCCAGGATCCACATCCCAAGCACCCCCCACAGCGAGCCCA
>JANMRV010000376.1:0-3970 GCA_031388685.1 Planctomycetota bacterium | reverse complement strand
CTCCAAGGTCGGACAGCCCTACGAGCGGATCGAGCACGCGCTCGTGGAAGCCGGCAACGAGGAGGCCGTCAAGCTGCACCAGAAGGTGTCATGGCTCAGCACGATCGGTGCCCTCGGGCCCATGCTCGGCCTGTTCGGCACGGTGCAAGGCATGATCCTCGCGTTCCAGGTGATCGCCAGTACGGTCAATCCTTCGCCCGGACAGCTGGCCACGGGGATTTTTGTGGCGTTGTTGACGACCTTCGAAGGACTGATGGTCGCGTTGCCGGTCATCCTGGCCTTCGCCTGGCTGCGCAACCGCCTGGTGCGTTCGATCCTCGAAATCGGCGCGATCCTCGAAAACTTGTTCGAAAAGTTCCGCCCGGAATCATGAGCGCAGCATGCGGCTCATGAAGGAATCGCCCGAAGCGCAGGCGGATCTGGACCTGACCCCCATGATCGACTGCGTCTTCCAATTGATCCTGTTCTTCATGCTCGTCACCGACATGAGCCAGAAGGACCTCGAAGAAATCTATCTGCCGAAGGCCACGCAGGCGCTGGCGGACAAGCCCGATCCGGCGGAGATCCGGCCGGTCGTGAACATCACGGCGGACGGAACCATCCTGATGAAGCGCCGGATCTACTACGAGCCCGCGCGCGACGACAACTTCGCTGCTCTCAGGGAGCACCTGACTCGCTTGTCGCAGCAGATGCCGAGGGAGCCCCTCGATCCGCAGGTCCCCGCCGGCCGCAGGGTCATGGTCGCGAAGAACTCGCTATTGATCCGCGCCGATCAAGCGACTCCGGCCAGATACGTCCAAAAGGTCATGGAGATCTGCGGCAGCACCGGTATCCAAATCTGGAGAGTCGAACTCGGCGCCGCACTGTCCGACAACCCGGCAGGAGCGAAGTAGCCATGCAGCTTGGCCACGGCGTGCAGCCCGAAGAAATCAAGTTGGACATGACGCCGATGATCGACGTCGTCTTCCAGTTGCTGATCTTCTTCATGTGCACGATCCGATTCAGGAGCCTCGAAGCCAGGCTGAGTGCGTACCTGCCGAAAGACGTGGGTGTGAATTCAGCGCCGGCCGGGACGCAGGTGGAAAAGGTCGACATCGTGGTCAAGGTCCTCGCGGAGGGCTCGAAGCTGCATCCGCTGCGCGACGAGCCTTACGGCCCCACCGGCGTCGGGCCATTCCGGTACGGCCCCGATCGCCGGCTCCAGTTCCAGGTCGGGGCGACGCTGACGAGCTCGATCGAGGAGCTCTCGGTCCGGCTGAAGGAAATCCACCAGTCCCAGCCGACCCGCCCGGCGACCATCGACCCGCGGGCGCGGACGACCTACTCGGACATGGTCCTCGTCCTCGACGCCGCCCTGGCCGCGGGTTTCCGGGAAATCGCCTTCAAGGCCGCCAGGGAGGACTGACTGCCTCCCGCGGCCGCCCTGTCCGGCGCTGGCGCGGGCAGACGGTCCGCGGCCCCACCCCCCCCTGGCCCAGGGCCGGCCGTCTGAGCCCGGCCACCCCCGCCGGCTTTCGGCGCAGGCTTCCTTCCACGGACATCGCAACCGAGAGCCTGCCCCCGACTATCAGAATGTTCCGCTGCCAGAAACACGATTTCTGGCCGCCGGCTTTGACCGCCGAGCGAGGCGGCTGGTATCGTTCGCGCCCCACGAAAACGCTCGACTGCTGAACCCCCAAGGAAACCCCCTGCGGATCCCACGATCCTAGGGGGCGATCCAACTCAGCGCTGCATGCCATTGTCCCACCCAGGCTCCTCCCCAGGAGCTTCGGGCTCCCTGCTCCCCCACCCCACGCCTCGAGAAGAGCCCCGATGAAAATCGGCAACGTTTTGCCCTTGTCCCTGGTCCTGGCCACTGCTTGCGCCAGCACTCCCAACGAGTCGGCGGAATCACCTGAGGGTGCATCGCTGGGCGATACCGCGAGCGGCGCGCAAGCGGGCACGCCAGAAAGCCAGGACTTCCTCGCGCAAGAGCGGGAACGTCTGACGCTCGCCGAGCAGAAGAAGAAACTGCTGGTCGAACAACACCTCGCCACGGCGGCCGATCTCAAGTCGCGCGGCCGCCTCGAGGCGGCCGAAGCCGAAGTGGGTGCGGCCCTCGAACTCGAGCCCGACAGCCTCGCGGCCAAACAGGAGCTCTCCGCTCTCGCAGCCCTGCTGGGCAAGTCGCCACAGGACACGGGTGCCGCCGTCAACGACATCACCGCTCAGTACGACGTGAGGATGCAGCAACTGCGCGCCGAGGGCGAGGACGCACTTCGCAAGGGCAAGCTGCTGCTAGCGCGCGGCGACTACGACGGCGCGATTGCCGAGTTGTCCATTGCCGAGAACCACATCCGCTGGGCGCCCTACTCGGTCAACTGGCAGGGCATGGACAAGGAAGTTTCGACACTGCTCGCGCAGGCCAAGGGCGGCAAATCGCAGGCGGAAGAAGCTGCGCGCCTGTCGGGTCAACGCGAGGCCTACGCCAAGATCAAGGCAGTCGAAGAAGCCGACCGCGATCGCCGCGACGCAGTCATCAACAACATGCTCGAGCAGTCGATCGCGGCCTTCGATGCCGGCGACTACGAGAAGTCCCAGTCCTACGCGAACGAAGCCCTGCGCAAGGACCCGCGCAACGAAAAGGCCCAGGATCTGCGCGACAGCGCCTTCAAGGCCGGCCGCGAGCAAAACCGCACCCAGTACATTGCCGCAAAGAGCGAGCAATTCAGGCGCTGGCGCGAAGAGCTGGCGGACGCACGCGTCCCGAACAGCGACGTCTACACGCTGCCGGACGCCGAGTTTTGGCAACACATCACTGAGGTTCGGAGCAAGCGTCCGGGCCTCGACCAATCGTCTCGGGAGTCCGAGAGCGAAAAGGCTCTGCGCGAAAAAGTGCGCACGACGCGCATTCCCGGCTTGGTCGTGGACACCGAGAGCCTGAGCAAGGTCATCGATACGATTCGCACGTTCACCGGTTTGCCGCTTGTGGTCGATCCGGCCGCCGAGAACGAGGCCTCAACCGCCGGCGCTGTGTTCAAGCAGAACTTGCAGAACGCGCTTTCCGTGCAGGACGCGCTCAACCTGATCAGCAATCTGTCCGGCGAGAACGTCACCTGGACGATCAAGCACGACGCCGTAATCGTGACCACGAAGGCCAAGGCTCGCGGCCGTCCAATCGTCGTCAACCACGATGTCAACGACTTGGTCTTCGGTCTGACCGACTTCCTCGGGCCGCGCATCAACCGCCTTCGCCTGCTCGCCGACATGACCGACGAAGACGGCGGCGGCCCCTTCGGCGGGATTGGCGAGAAGCCCATGCTGATCGAGATCAGTCAGGTCTCGACCTTGATCCAGGAAAACGTCGCGCCGGGCACCTGGGAAGAGGAAGGCATTTCCATCGACGAAGGCGAGGGCTACCTGATGGTGGTCCACACGCCCGAGGTGCAAAAGCAGGTCAACGAATTCTTGAACGACCTGCGCCGCTTCTCGTCTTCGCTGGTCGCGATCGACTCGAAGTTCATGACCGTGGGTTCCAACTGGATCCAGGAAATCGGCGTCGATTTCCGCGGAATCGAGAACCCGGGTCAGCCGTTCAAGAACATGGACGACTTCACCAACGGCCTCGAGGACAACACGTCCCAGGGTCTGGACAACAACGGCACAGGCGCACCTTCAGGCCAGCCGTCGTCGGGCTTCTTTTATGGCGACGGCGGTGACGGCGACTTCAAGGGGCGCACCGAGAACTACTTCGGCAGCTCGCTGGGCCAGGCGATCTCGACGATCGGTGGTCTTACGACACAGCTCACTTTCCTCAATGACCTGCAAGTCTCCGCGATCCTGCGCGCGGTCGAGAAGACACAGGAATTCCAATTGATCAATGACCAGATGCTCTCGGTGCACAACACCCAGCGCGCCTATGTGTCCGTGGTCAACCAGCAGGCCTACATCCAGGACTTCGACGTCGAAGTCGCACAGTTCCAGGCGGTCG
>JANMRV010000340.1:0-5580 GCA_031388685.1 Planctomycetota bacterium | reverse complement strand
TGAGCGCGATGTCGCCGAGCTTCGAGCGCATCTGCGCGCGCAACGGTTCGCCGCCCGCGTCGGGATAGACGCCTTCGATCGTGGCTTCCAGTTCCGGGCCGAGCACGTCGAGCAAGAGTCCGTCCTGGCGCGCGAGCACGTCGAGCAATGCCGACGGGAAGCGCGCGAGCTTGGCGCTGAGTTTCGCGCGCGAACCCGGTGCGGGAAAAGGCGCGGGCGCTTCGACCAGGAATCCAGCGGGCTTTTCGATCACGACGTGGGCTTCGATCGCGCCCGCTGGAGTCGCGTCGACGGCGCCGGTCAGGTCCAGGGTCGCAGCGGCGGCGGGCTTCGCCACCACTTTCAGTTGCACGTCGCGAAGGGTCACCACCGCGGGCGGAGTCGCGGCGATTCCAGCCACGCCGGCCGGAGCGCCGGGATGGGTGTAAACGAAGGTCGGCAGACTCACGTCCAGCTTCAGGTCGAGGTTGTCGACGAGTTCGGCGCGCGCAAGCTTCGGATCCGCGTCGAAGAAACGGCCTAGCGGCGCGCGCAGCTGGTTCAGCTGCACGACCAGCGCCCCGCCGACGTCGGCGAGCTTCAGGCTCGCGCCCGCGGGCAACTTGCCGGCGAGCAAGCCGTCGAGTGTTGCTTGGGCTGGCGCCACGCTCAGCACGAGCGGCTGGCCCGCGACAGTCGTCAGCACGCGCTCCGTGTAGTCGAACGCGCCGCCAAGTCTGATCTTGCCCGCGTCGAGCGAAACTTCGGCCCGATCCGAGCCGGGCGCGGAAGCCGCGTACTTCACGCGCGCCGCGATCGTCTCGCCGCACAACTCGCGCAGCGGCGTGCGCAGGTCGGCGGGTGCGAAGGCGAGCAACGCACCGGCGCCCTTGACGTCGATCGACGCTTCGAGTTGCGGCAACACTCCCGCGGCACGCTTCTTTGCGGGATCGAACGGGTCCATTGCGCGCGCCGCGAGTGTCACCGTCGACGAACCAGCGGCCGCGCCGAGCTCGAGACTCGCATTGGCCGCAAATGGCTCGCCCTCGACCTGCGCGAGCGTGGCGGCGAGTTTCAGATCGAGCTTTTGGCCGAGCGCAGCTTGAAGCGCTCCGCCCGCGTAGCTGTCGAGCAGTGCGGTCGGAATCGCCTTGCCGATGAGGCGCAGCCCAAGCGGCGCGAACGAAGCGCCTTTGGCGATCGCGAGCAACTCCGGCGCGTGCGGCGCATCGACGTGGATCTCGATCGCTTGCTCGCCAAACGACGGCGAAAGAAGGTGCAGGTCCAGCTTGAGCGGAGTCGCCTTGTCGCCCGGCCGCAATTCGATTTCGAGTTGCACGGTCAATGCGTCGATGAGCTGTCCCGCCGCGGCCAGCGCTTCGTCCTGGTAGACGAACTCGCGCAGGCCGATCAGCGCGTCGCAACGTGTCTTCGCGAGCGCCACGGCGAGCACGGCATCGCTGGACTTCGCTGCTGCCTCGATCAAATCCTTCACGGGCAAGGCCAAGAAGTTGACATCGACGCCGACGACGCCGCGGCTTTCGGCGAATGCGAAACGCGTGCCCTTGGGCAAACTGGGCCCGACGAATTCGTCGAGCAGGCGCGCGTCCGGCTGCAGCGAAACGCGCAACACGGGCTCGTCGAGATTGACGAACATCCCGCCCAGCAATCGCCCGGCAAGTTGCAGCTGGGCGCTTTCGCTCGAGAGATTGATGCGCGCGACACCTTCGTCCAGCGTGCCCTGCAGCGTCGCGTCGAAAGCGAGGTAGCGGCCGAGCAGTTGCTGCACGCGATCACCCTGGCCGCTGAGCGCGCCGGCGATGCGCGTCGGCAAGCCGGAGGCGCTGGACGTGACTGCGAAGCGCAGCGGCAGTTTCGCGGCGGGATCCGCGAACACGTCAGCAAGGCTCGCCTGAAGATCGAATTTTCCCGGTGCCGAAGAGTCGAAATTCGCTTGCGCGCGCAGCTCCAGCGGTTTCTCGGGCACAAGCGTCAAGTTGAAGCTCGCATCGTGCACGGAAAACGGTTCGCCACCGAAGCGCGCGATGGTTTCGCCCGTCGGCGTCCCGCGAAGTTTCAGCGTGGCCTGCGCGCTCGCGCGATTGGCGAGCTCGCGCCACTTCACGGCGATGTCGGCCCAAGCGAGACCAGGCGCCGCTGCCGCCGCGATCGAAGTCTCGATGTCGACATCGAGGCCCAACTTGCCGCCGAGAATGCGCGTCAAATCGCCCTCCGATTTCGCGAACGAATCGAAGATCGCGCTGGGCACGTTTTCCATGCGAATGCTCGCCTTGAGCGGGAGCAGCGATTGGTCCGGCGAATAACCCGCCAGTGTCGCACCACCTGGAAAAGTCAGACTGCACTTCGCCTGACCGAAAGCCATGTCGGCCACGGCGGCGGGCGCCTGGAATTCATTAGGGTCGTAGTACTTCGACGCATTCGAAGCGCTGAACGCGAATTCCAGTTGCGAATCTTCCTGCGGCGCCTTCAATTCGCCGCTCACCATGATTTCGCGCACGATCAACGGCCCGCGACCGGCGAGCGCGCTCGAACCCGCGAGCTGCCAATCGCCCAGGTCCGCGCTGAATTTCGCGCGCACGCCGGCGAGCAGCTGATCCATGGCCGCCTTCGAATCGCCCTTCGCCGACGCCTCCAAATAGGCTCCGATCGGAGCCTCGAAGGAATTCAGCGCGACGTGCAGCAAGTGATCTCGTTTCCCCGTCGCAGGCCCGATGTGCACGAGTTGCGCGTCGCTCTCGAGCAGCGGCCGCGCCACGAGTTCGACGAACTCCTGCGGCACTTCGAGATCGACGGCAAAACCAGCGCCCTCGGAGCGCAAGACACCCTGGGCGATGCGCGCGGAACCGCGCACGCTGCCGTGGGTCGCGTCGAGCTTCAAATCGAATGAACCCTGTTCGAGCGTGCCCTTCGCGTTCAAGGACAGCGACAATTCCTCGCCGAGCAAGGCCTGCAACTTGCCCGCCTGTTGCGCGATCGCATCGACCAGCGCCGTCGGAAGATGCGCGACTTTCGCCGTGATTTCGGCCTTGGGCGGCGTCGCGGACGAAGGCGCGTCGAAGGGGTGCTCGATGTTTGCGTCGAAGCTCAGTTCGCCCTTGGCACTGCCCGATAGGGTCGCGCGCAGATGCGCCGTCAGCGGCGCTCCAGGTTTCAGCGCCGCCGCCAGCGTCAGATTCTCGAGCACGAAGGGCTTGCCCAGCTCGCGCGTGTGTTGATCGGCCCATTGGATGCGCGAGATGCGCACGTCGAGTTCGACTTCGAACTTTTTGGCGCTCGACTCAGACGTGTCGCCACCAGGCTCGACCGGCTTGTCCGCGCTCGCCTGCCGCGGTTCGAGCGCACGATCGAGATTCGTGCGGCCCGCGGCGTCCGCTTCCAAGCTCGCTTCGCCCGTGATCTCGATCTTGCCGAGCTGCTTGCCGCCCGAAGTCGCCAGCGACCACAGCCCAGGCAGACGCGCGCTGACCAGCGCTACGCGCTCGCCTTTGTCGTCCTTCAGTTCCGCGCCCTCGATAGTCTGCGGGCCCGACCAGCCCAGTTGGAGCGAGCGAATCGACAATTGTCCGTAGTAGTGTTCCGCGAACCAGTCGCTGGCGAACTTGCCAGCGAACCCAGAGCCGAGTGTCGGCGCGAGAGCGACCACGGCGCCGAGTCCGACGATCAGCACGCTCGTGATTCCCAGCGGAGTCCTGAAAAGGAAGCGCAGCAGACTTTTCCGCGGACGCGGCGCGGGTGTGCTGGCAAATGCTGCGGGCGTCGTTGATTCGTTCATGGATCTCTCTAGTTCCACTGCGGATCAGGCGGAAGGTCCTCGAGCCCCTTGGCGTCCTCGCCGAGCGAGCGCAGCACCGCGCGCCAGATGCTGCGCGGTTCTTGCATGAAAATGAGTTCGGAAGCTCCTGGAGCGGGGATCCACGAGCCGCGCGTGAGTTCGCTCTCCAATTGCCCCGCTCCCCAGCCTGAATAACCGACGATCAGGCGCATGCCCGCCCGCGCCGCGCTCGGCACGTCGAGCCACCAGCGCGCGGCGAGATCGAGATCGCCGCCGACGAAGACGTCGCGCAGAATCTCAACGCCGCCGGGCAGCCGCTCGCCCGCGCTGTGCAGCAATTGCAGTTGATTCAGCTGGACCGGGCCGCCGAAAAAAAGTTCCGCGTCCGCCTGCGACCAGAGCGGGTGATCGGCGAGCACTTTGGCCGTGAGTTGGCCCGAGGGGCGATTGACCACCAGGCCGTAGGCACCCTCGGCCGTGTGCTGGCAGATCAGCACGACCGTGTGCATGAAATTGGGGTCGAGCATGTCGGGGCTGGCGGCGAGCAAGGTCCCCTGCGCGACGAAAAGTTCGGGCTCCATGGCGAGCGGATTATCGCTCGAAACCCCGGCAGGCGACTACCGGTTGCGGCGGGTAACGGGAAAAGCGCGGCTCGGCCTTCGATCGTTCACACAGCACGAACACAGAACCCTTGTCCGAGCCCACGGTTCGGGCGTGAAGACACGCGGCGCACAGACCTCCGTAGGGCGAGCGCGGCCCCTTGCGCGGCTCTTTGGGACGATCCGCGGGCGAGCTGTCGCTGTTCGAGCTCAAGGCGCGCGTTCGAAGGTCAGCACACATTCCAGGTGCGGCGTGTGCGGGAAGAGATCGACGGCGGCCACGCTGACCAGCCGCCAGCCGGCACTGACCAGGATCGCGCCGTCGCGGGCTCCCGATTGGAGTTCGCAGGAAACCATGACGATGCGCCGCGCGCTCGACTGAGCGAGCGCGGCGAGGACCTTGGGATGAACTCCGGCGCGGGGCGGATCGACGACGATGAGCGTGGGAGGCCGCGCAAGTTGCGCATCGCGCCAAGTCGCGAGCACGTCGCCGGCGACGAAGCTCGCGTTGGCGACGTCGTTGCGCAGAGCCGCCGCGCGCGCCGCATCGATTGCCGACGGCACCAGTTCGAAGCCGGTCACATTCGGCGTTCCATCCAGGGACGGCGCGCGCTTCGCCAAGGCGAGCGTGATCGCGCCGATGCCGCAGTACAGATCGTGCACGACGTCGCCGGCCTGGGCGGCCGCGGCTTCGAGCACGATCTCGAAAAGCCGTTCGGCCGCCGGAGTGTTGACCTGGAAGAACGTGGCCGGCCCGATTTCGAAATCGTGAGCGGCGATGCGCTCGGAAATCGTGCCGCGGCCGTGGCGAACGATCTCGCGCTGCCCCACCGCGACCAGCGCGCGTCCGCTGTTCAAGAGTTGGACCAGGCTCGTGATTTCCGGATGGGCGGCGAGCAGCGCGGCGACCAGGGGCTCCACTCGCTCTGGCGATTCGTCGCTGGTCACGACGCAGGCCAGGATTTCGCCCGTGCTCCAGCTCTTGCGCAGCACGAGATGGCGCAGCCAACCGGTGTGCGCGCGCGAGTCGTAGGCGTCGAGCGCCTGCTCGCGTGCCAAGGCGCGCAACGTGTTCAGGATCCGCGAGGCGCCCTCGAACGCGATGGAGCACTCTTCGATCTCGAGGATCTTGGAATGGAATCCGCGCGGAAAGAGACCGAGCGCGGCCGAGTGCTCACTGGCGTAGGCAACACCTTCGTCGACGCGTTC
>JANMRV010000319.1:0-3686 GCA_031388685.1 Planctomycetota bacterium | reverse complement strand
GATGTCGAAAAGCGACCAGGGCAGTTCCAGCTGCAGGTCGAAGCACGGCGCGCGCACACCGCTCGCGCAGGCAAACAATCCGAACCTCGACGGATCCCACGCAATCGCGTCGACACCCGCAATGCGCTCGACGCCGATGTCGCACGGCTGCGGACCCAGGCCGCTGAATTCGAAGTGTCCCTGCGCGTCGCAGGTCGCCATCGCGGTCGCGATCTCGATGCTGTCCCCGACGCGCAGGAAGCGCCTGTCGGCGAGGCGCAGGCGGCGTTCGCCGGGCGGCTTGGCGGCCTCGCAGCGCAACTGCGTGCCCTCGAGCTCGACCCCGCCCGCGGCGTGCAACGTGCCGGCGATCGAAAGTCCCGCCTCGAGGCGCAGCGCGCCCAGATCGACGAGCGCCGCGTTCAGGTCGATGAAGCGCGAGGCCGGCCGAATGCCCTCACGGAAAGCGATCACGGCATGGGCGCCGCCGGTCAGCGCGCGCAGTCGAAAAGCTCCGCCCGCTTGCGTGTTGAGCTTGTCGAGCGGCATCACGTCCTGGTTCCCGGGACTCAGCGAATAAAGTCCGACGCGCACGTCCGCAGCCGGCGTTCCATCCGGCGCGAGCACTGTTCCCTGGACCACGCGCGCAGCCTGCAACTCGACCGTGTTTGCGGTCACGCGCCGCGAGCCCTCGAGTTCCACGCGCAGTTCAGCCGGCAAATAGCCCGGGTGATCGACGAGCACGAGCAGCCGACGGGCGCCGAGCTCGGCGAGTCGCGTCACGTTGACTGCGTAGTTCCCCGCCGCGCCAAGTTCCGCCCCCACGGAAAGGGCAATCGGCTGGGGCCCAAGACCGCGGACTTCGATCCGTGCCGCGGCGAATTCAGCGGGTGGTAGGCCCGACACCCGGCCCGCGAGCCAGTACTCGTCCGCCGCAGGCACGGGCGCCGGCGCGAGCAGCACAGAAGTCGCGGCCACTGCTCGCTTTTCCGTCGGATCGAAACCGGGCTGGTCGCGAACGGGCAGGTTCGATGGGCTCGGTTCCACGAGCGCCTGCGTGCCCGGCACTTCGGGCGCGCCGCTCAGCCAGGGATCGGCAAGCCTCCACAGCAACAGCAGCGAACAGGTGAAGGCGAGCACGAGCCACAGACCGCCTAGTCCGCTCGACGTTCCCACCGCGACCGGCACGGCGAATGGCGCGGCGGCATGCCTGGCCGCGGCTCGCAACACTTCGGCGCGGACTTCGTTCAGTCCACGGCCTGGGTGGAAGAAACCGGGCAGGGCAAATCCGGCCGGAAGCAGTTGCCGCAGCCGTTCCATGCCGCGGTGAATGCGCATGCGGATCGTGTCCGGACGGCTGCCCAGTTCGCGCGCGATCTGCACCGCGCGTTTTCCGTCGAAGAGCAGCGGCACGAGCACGGCGCGGTCGCGACTCGAGAGCCGGCCCAGCGCTTCCATGACGATCGTCTGGAACTCGCGCGCTTCGGCGTCCTCGTCCGGTGCTGCCTGGCTCCTGGTCTCCATGCGCAAAGGATCGATGTCGCGCTGGGCGCGCCGGCGGGCGCTGCTGGCCTGGCGCACGAGGATTCCGACCAGCCAGGGCATCAACGTGCGCGCCGGGTCGAAGCTCTCGCGATGTTCGATGGCCGCGAGAAAGGTTTCTTGGATCAGATCGTCGGCTTCGGTCCGGCCGCGCGTGAGGCGCCGGGCCAGCGGCAACAATTCCGGCGCCGCCTGGTCGAAGACCTCGGCCATGGCGGCGGGGTCGCAGCGCTCGCAAAACTCCGCGAAGGCGTTTTCGATCGTACGGGGCTTCATCCGCACTCATCTTGCCCCAGCCCGCGCGAGCGTGACTGCAAAAGTCGCGCCCGCGACCGAAATCAGGCTTCGTCCAGGAAGCGGTAGCGCCAGTCGCGCGGCGGAACGAAAGTTTCCTTGATCGTGCGCGGCGAAACCCAGCGCATCAGGTTCAGGATCGAGCCCGCCTTGTCATTGGTACCCGACATGCGCGAGCCGCCGAAGGGCTGCTGGCCGACGACCGCGCCGGTCGGCTTGTCGTTGACGTAGAAATTGCCCGCGGCGAAACGCAGCGCGTCGATCATCGTCGTCAGGGCCAGACGATCCTCGCAGAAAACCGCGCCGGTCAAGGCGTACTCCGAACTTGTCGCGGCGCTCTCCAACGTCTGGTTCAACTTGCCGTCGGCGTAGACGTGCACCGTGAGCACGGGCCCGAACAACTCCGTGCACATCGTCGCGTACTTCGGATCCTTGGCTTCGATCACGGTCGGCTCGACGAACCAGCCGCTCGAGTCGTCGCACCTGCCACCGAAGAGGATCTTGGCGTCGGGCGACTTGGCGGCGGCGGCGATCGCGCTCTTTTGTTGAGCGAAGGACTTCTTGTCGATCACCGCGCCGAGGAAGTTCGTGAAGTCGCAGACATCGCCCATCTTGACCTCGGCCAGCATCGCGCCCAGGCGGGCCTGGACTTCCTTCCAAAGGCTCTTCGGGATGTAGGCGCGGCTCGCGGCCGAGCACTTCTGTCCCTGATACTCGAAAGCTCCGCGCAGCAGCGCCACGCACAGGGCCTGCACGTCCGCCGACGGATGCGCGAAGACAAAATCCTTGCCGCCGGTCTCGCCGACGAGCCGCGGGTATTGCCCGTAGTGTCCGAGGTTTTTCGCGACCGTGTTCCAGATGCCGTTGAAGGTTCCGGTCGAGCCGGTGAAGTGCACGCCGGCCAGGCGCTTGTCGCCGAGCACGGCGTCGCCCACCACGGCGCCGGGGCCGGGCAGGAAATTGATCACTCCGCGCGGCAGGCCGGCCGCTTCGAACAGCTTCATCATGTGCCAGTTCGAGAGCACCGAGGTCGTCGCCGGTTTCCAGATGCAGGTGTTGCCCATCAACACCGGCGCCGCGGGCAGGTTGACGGCGATCGACGTGAAGTTGAACGGCGTGATCGCGAACACGAAGCCGTCGAGCGGGCGGTGCTCGAGGCGATTCCACACGCCCGGCGCGGACTGGGGTTGCTCCGCGTACAGGCGCGCGGCGAAATGGGTGTTGAAGCGCAAGAAGTCGATCGCCTCGCAGGCCGCGTCGATCTCGGCCTGGTGCACGGTCTTCGATTGACCGAGAATCGTCGCGGCGTTGATCCGGTCGCGCCAGGTCGTCGCCAACAGTTCACCGGCGCGCAGCATGACCGCCGCGCGTTCTTGCCAGGGCAGACGTTCCCAATCGTGGCGCGCGCGCGAGGCGGCTTCGCAAGCCAAGGCTGCTTCCTTGGCGCCGGCCAGATGTACGAGCGCGACGCGTTGGCGGTGCGCGTGCGGCAACGTGACCGCCTGGGTCACGCCAGTGCGAATTTCTTCGCCGTCGATGATCAGCGGGATCTCGATGACTTCGGCCGACTGACGCGCCAGTTCGGTCTTCAGCGAGAGCTTTTCAGGCGAACCGGGGCCATAGGACCGCACGGGTTCGTTGGCGGGGACGGGGACCTGGAAGTTTCCGTAAGTCATGTGAGTCTTCGTCAGTGCGGGGTGGAAGCGGGCAGAGTACCCGCCCGGCGGCAGGCCTGTCGAACGCGCCGGCCACCGCGCTGCGCGTGAGCTTGTTGTGAAAACGCGCCTCGGCCTTTCCCTTCGCGGGGCGCGCGGGACATCATGTTGGCGTCGCTAGGCGCGTTGGCGCCCTCCCCGGCCCCCATCCCCCCC
>JANMRV010000733.1:0-3436 GCA_031388685.1 Planctomycetota bacterium | reverse complement strand
CGCCGCGGCGCGCACGCGGCAAAAAAGGTAGGGTGAAAAAGTACCTGACTCCGTACGCCTCCCCACCTCGGTCAGCACTTCATGTACTTCCAGTTGCGCGGCTTGTTTTCGGCGAGCCACTCGACGGCCTGCGCGATACGGCGATCGCGCGTGGCGTCGGTCTTGGCTTCGGCGATCCAATCCGTGTACTCGCGCTGTGCACTGGGGCTGAAGGCTTCGAAGTTGACCAGCGCTTTCTTCTTCTTCGCCAGCGCCGCCTCGAGCATCGGGTGCATCACAGCGGGCTTCTTCGGCTTGTGCTTGGGCTTCACTACTTTGACGCCGTCCTCGTTGAGCTGCTTGGCCTTCTTGATGTAGCGCAGGAGTTCCGGCTTCGACGGCAGATCGGAAAGCTGTTTCAAGCATCCGAAGCTGCCCATGGCTTCCTTCGCTTTTGGATCGTCGCCGACGATCAGCGTGTGTTTCCAGAAGCCGAAGGTGCAGTGCTGCTTGAACGCGGCCATGCCGCAGAAAAGCCCCTTGTATTCGAACGAAGGCATCGACCACTTGATGGTCTCCTCGACCTCGGGACAGCCCTCGTGCACGATCGCGCGCAGGCGCGTCAGGATCGGCCGGGCGAACTCGGCGGACTTGGCGATGTAGGCGTCGATGCGCGGGTCGCGTGTTCCCATGGAATTTGTCGGGGTCAGGGGTTGGCCAGAGAGTACACGACTGCGCAACCTTGGGTAGTCTGTGAGCATGCCTGCCGTAGCGAGCGATGAACCCCGAGCCCCGTCGTTGCAAGGCCACGCGCAGAGGCGGATTGCCGGCGACCTCGCGTGAGCCACTGGCTGGGAATCGCATTGTTTTTCGCCGCGCTCGTCGCGTCGATCGCCATCCGCGCGCCACACGAGCGGCGCAGCAAGAGCACGAAGATTGCGCAAAGCCGCAAGGGCTCGCTCGAAAACGCGCTGCTCGGCCTGATGGGCGTCGCGGTGCTGGCGCTGCCGCTGATCTTCGCGACATCGAACTGGTTGTCGTTCGCGGACTATCCGTTGACGTCAACGTCGTTCACGTTCGGCGCCATTTTCGTCGCGCTTTGGCTGTGGCTCTTTTATCGATCGCACGCGGACCTCGGCACCAACTGGTCGGTGAGCCTGGAACTGCGCGAGGATCACCGGCTGATCACCAACGGCGTTTACGCGCGCGTACGCCATCCGATGTACACGTCGCTCTTCTGCCACGCGGCGGCGCAGGGCCTGCTGCTCGCGAACTGGATCGCCGGGCCGGCGATGCTGGTCGCTTTCACCCAGATGTTCCTGGCGCGTTTCACGCGCGAGGAGCGCATGATGCGCGAAAAGTTCGGCGAGGATTACGCGGGCTACTCGGCGCGCACGAAACGGCTGGTGCCCGGGATCTGGTAACTTGCACGAATCGTGGAAAAGCGGACCCTGCAGCGCGGCGCACGACTCGGCGCACGGTTGGTTCGAGTGCTGATTCGCTGCGCTCGCGTGTTGGCGTTCGGCTGCCCGATCGGACTCGCCTGCCTCGCTTCGCCCTTGTTCGCGCAGCGCTCGAGCCTGCGCCACTTCGACGTAGCGGATGGTTTGCCCTCGCCGCGCGTGAGTTCGATCCTCGAGGACTCCAGGGGCTTCCTGTGGATCACGACTTTTCGCGGCCTCGGGCGCTTCGACGGAACGCGCTTCGAGATGTTCGGGAACGAGGAAGGCCTGCAGCGTGTCTCGCCTAACGAGGTGCGCGAAGACCGCCGTGGCAGGTTGTGGGTCGCGCTCAACGGCGAGGGCCTCGCTCGCCTGCTCGATGAACCCGTCGCACCGGGGAAGTCGATGTTCCGCATGTACCGCCTGGGCACGGAACGCCGCGAAAACACGGTGAATGCGCTGTACTTCGACTCCGCGAATCGCTGCTGGCTCGGCACGGAGAGCGGAATCGCGCGGGCCGGCGAGAAGGCCGATGGAGCGCTCGAAGTCGAATTCCTGCGCGATTCGGTGACTTGCCTCAAGCCGCAGGCGGCCTGCGCGACGAGCGACGATGCCATCTGGTTTGTCGGACCTCAGGGGCTGGCTTGCGTGCGCGCGGGCGAACTCACGACGACGGCGCTGCCCGAACCGTCGCAACACGCGGAGTACCTGTGTATTGCCGCGCGTTCCGCGAGCGAGCTCTTGATCGGCGACGATCACACGCTGTGGAGCTTCGACGTCGCGGCCGGGACCTGGAAACGCCTGGCGCTCGAGTTGGCCACCAATCAGGGCGTGCGCGCCTTGTTCGTCGATTCGGAAGGCGACACCTGGGTCGGCACGACCAACGGATTGATCCGCCTGCGCGCGGGCGAGCAATTGCTCTACACCACCGATCAGGGCCTGCCCGACAACTCGATCCGCTGCGCCTTCGAGGATCGCAGCGGCCACCTGTGGTTGGGGACCTGGTTCGGCGGAGTCGTTCAGTTCGGCCGCGGCGACCTGATCTCGTGGTCGCGCTCGGCGGAGATGCCCAATCCGGACGTGACCGCGATCACCAGCTCCTCGGGCGGACAGGTTTTGGCCAGCTCGACCAACGACGGGCTTTTCGCGCTCGACGAGCGCGGCGCGAAGCGACTTGGGGCAGAACTCTCCCCCACTTTCGATCGCATCTGGACGCGCTTCGTGGAACTGCCCGGCATCGGCTGGGTGCTCGGCACCGACGAGGGTCTGTACCTCGCTCGCGCGGGCAAACTCGATCTTGGCAGCGCGCGCAAGCTCGGGCCCGCCGAGGGCTGCGGCGATCTGCATCCCATCGCCATGCGTGCCGGACACGCGCCCGGTCAAGTGCTCGTCAGCGATCTGTCGGGGCGACTCCTCAGGGGCAAGATCGAGCCCGACGGAACTGCACATTTCGCCGATCTGATCCCAGCCAGGGATCGCCCCGCGTTCGATCTGCGGCTGGCCGATGCGATTCGCACAGTTTGCTGCGCGAGCGACGGAACGGTGTGGGTCGCGAGCCGGTACACGCTGGCCCGTCAGGTCGGAGCGGTTTTCGAATTCCAAGAACCCACCGAGGGTCTGCCGACGACCGAAGTGCGCGACGTCTTGTTCGATGCGCGCGGAAGATTGTTGGTCGCCCTGCGGCACGACGGGCTTTCGCTGTGCATCGATCCGAGCGCGCGCACGCCGAAGTGGAGGCAAGTCGAGAGCCTCAGCGGCGAAAGCACCTTCTCGATCGCAACGGATCACGGCGGCCGGATCTACGCCGGGACCTGGAACGGCGTCTTCCAGCTCGATCCCGATGGCGCGCTGCTGCGTCACTTCACCCATGCAGCCGGCCTGCTCAACGATTCGGTCAATGCGCTGGCCGTCGATGCAGAGGAGCGGGTCTGGGTGGCGACTCCCGCGGGTGTCACGCGCCTGGAAACGCGCGTGAAGGCGCGCAACGCAGCTGCTAGGTCCGCTCGAACTCGACG
>JANMRV010000257.1:0-1691 GCA_031388685.1 Planctomycetota bacterium | reverse complement strand
GGCTCGCGCGCCGCCGTCGACGCGCGCGTGCAGGCGATCCGCGCCGAAGTCGAAGTCACGACCTCGGACTACGACCGCGAGAAATTGCAGGAGCGCCTGGCGAAACTGACCGGCGGCATCGCGCAGATCAATGTCGGCGGCGCCACGGAAACTGAAGTCAAGGAGCGCAAGGCTCTGATCGAGGACGCGCTGCATTCGACGCGCGCCGCGGTCGAGTCTGGCATCCTGCCCGGCGGCGGCACCGCACTGCTTCGCGCTCGCGAGGTGCTGCTGAAGCTGAAGAAGGGTTCTGACGACGACTACAACATGGGCATCGATGTGCTCTACGGCGCGCTGGTGCGCCCGATCGAGCGCATCGCCGAGAACGCCGGTCACGACGGCGCGGTCGTCGCTCACCGCGTGCTGCGCGAGAAGAATCCCAACTACGGCTTCGACGCGCTCGCCGGCCAGTACGGCGACATGCTGAGTTTCGGCATCGTCGATCCGGCCAAGGTCACGAAGGCGGCGTTGACCAACGCGGTCAGCGTTGCGTCCCTGCTGCTCTCCACGGACGCTCTGATCGTCAACCTGCCCGAGAAGGCCAAGAAGGGCGGCGGTCCGGGCGCCGGCGGCGACGACGAGATGGGTGGCATGGGCGGAATGGGCGGAATGGGAGGCATGGACTTCTAAAGCCGACGCGCGCTCCTCACCCCAAAACAACACAACCAAGAACTCCTTAGAAAAGTACACACCCATGGCCAAACAAATCCTGTTCGACAACGCGGCGCGCCAGAAGATGCGCGACGGCATCGAGAAGCTCGCCAAGACCGTGCGCGTCACCCTCGGGCCCGCCGGCCGCAACGTGATCCTGCAAAAGTCCTTCGGCTCGCCGGTGGTCACCAAGGACGGTGTCACGGTCGCCAAGGAAATCGAACTCGAGGACCCCTTCGAGAGCATGGGCGCCAAGCTCGTGCGCGAAGTCGCCTCGAAGACCAACGACGTCGCCGGTGACGGCACGACCAGCGCCACGGTGCTGGCCAGCGCGATCTTCCGCGAAGGCCTGAAGTACGTCGCGACCGGGGTCGACACCATCGCGCTGCGCAACGGCATCGAGAAGGCGGTGGAAGCCGCGACGCAATCGATCGCCGCGCAATCTCGCAAGGTCAAGAAGCGCGAGGAAAAACTCGCCATCGCGACGATCTCCGGCAACAACGATGCGGCGATCGGCACACTGCTCGCCGACGCCTTCGAGAAGGTCGGCGACGAAGGCGTGATCACCGTCGAGGAACACACCAGCATGGAAACGACCCTCGAGGTCGTCGAAGGGCTGGAGTTCGACAAGGGTTACCTATCGCCGTACTTCGCCACCGACCTGACCAAGCTCACGGCAGAAATGGCGGACGCCTATGTGCTGATCTACGAGAAGAAGATCAACACGATCCGCGAATTCCTGCCCGTGCTCGAGGCAGCCGCGCAAATGGGCCGTCCGTTGCTCGTGATCGCGGAAGACATTGAAGGCGAAGCACTCGCCACGCTGGTGATCAACCGCCTGAAGGGCGTGCTGAACATCTGCGCCGCTTGCTCGAGCACCGGCAGGAACTCGCGGATCGTATTGATCTTCTTCTCGAAGATCAGCACGTACGCGTCGGCCAGCTCGGCGGTGAGCTTGGTCAGGTCGGTGGCGAAGTAGGGCGAGAGGTAGCCCTTGTCGA
>JANMRV010000243.1:0-12296 GCA_031388685.1 Planctomycetota bacterium | reverse complement strand
TACGTGCGAGGTGTACGGCAGGGCGAATTCTCGAGCTGGTATCTCGACGGCAAGCCCGCGCGTGAAGGCAGCTTGGTCGATGGTCGCGAGCAGGGCTTGTGGAAGTTCTGGTTGGAGAGCGGCGAAATCGACCCGGCGCGCAGCGGTCGCTACGAAAGCGGCACGCGCGTCGGCGACTGAAGGCCGCTCGCTCGCGAAATCGACCACAGTCGTCGCGTGCTACGCTCGAGGCGCGCGGCTTTGCAGCACTGCTCCGTCCGCGGGCCGGCGGTTGTGCCTCAGATTCCGTCGAGGCCCCAGACGAAGGGCGAGAGCGGCAGTCTAGGAGCCACGCCGCCCAGGACCCGCTCGAGTTCCAGGACGGCACTGCGATCTCCGCGCACGCCGAAGAGCACGGCCAAAGCCTGTTCGTCCGACAACGCGCAGCGGCCGAGCGGTCCGCGCACGACCACGGAAGACTGCTGACCCGGCGTCGCGTCGTGTTCTGCGCGCAACTCGCCGCCGAAACGATCGAACAGTTCGCTCAGTGCTTCGCTGTCGATGACCTTGGCCATCGCCAGCACACCTTCGACGACTTCGGCGCCCAGCGACTTCATGCGTTCGCGCAAGATCGTGGCGCTCGGCGGCGCGATCAGCGCAAGCGCTCCGTCATGGCCGGCGGCCTCTGCGCGCCGCGCGTGCTCGGCGAGCAGGAAGACCACGTCGTTCTGATCACCGCCCCATTCGTGGACGGTATTCGGGAAGTCCGCCCCGCGGCCGAGGCAGGCGTAGGCGACGACATCGCGATCGCGCTGCAAGACGAGCGTTAGCATGCCGGGGCAGTTGAGCAGCGCGTCGGTCTCTTCGGCGGAACGATCCACGCGCGCGGCGTGCAGCGAGTACATGCGCTGGATGGCACCGAAATCATCAAGCGCCATGGCGCGGATCACCGCATCGGTCGTCACCTGCGCCAGCGCCGATGCGGGCACCACGAAGTCGACCTCCCAGCCGATCGGACGATAGCCGCGCGCGGCGTAGAAGTTGGGATCGTCAGCCCACAAGAGCGCGGCGACGCAACCTTCGCGCGCCAGACCGGCTTCGGCCTCTTCGAGCACGCGCGCGGCCAGGCCTCGACCGCGCCAGGCGCCCTCGGTCGCGACAGAGCCCAGCAGGCCGACGCGCAGACGCGCGCCCTGCACGACGAGGTCGCGCACGATCATCGCGCAGGTCGAACGCACGTCGCCCTTCTCCTCGTAGGCAACCACGCGGCCGCTGAAGCGTTCGTCGAAGATCAGCGGGAATTCCGCCGCGAGCGACGATGCGCGGCCTGGCCGCAGACAACGCTCCATCAAGGCGCGGGCGCGCTGCAGCGTGCGCGTGGTCGAGGCGGGTTTCATGCGGACTACGACTTCGACTGCGCGGACTGAGTGGCGCTTTGACGGAAAGCTTCGAGCAAACTTTTGGATAGTTCGAGCGCGTCCTGCATCGACGAACGTGCGCTCTCGACCGCGGCCGGAAGCGTTTCGGCCGAGAGCGGCTCTTGTGCGGATTTCGCCATTTCCTTGGCGCGCAGATCCAATTCCTCGAGCAGCGCTTGGAAGCGTGCGCCTCGCAGCGCACCGGCGCCGTCGCTTTGCGTGCCGCCCGAAATGCTCGACGGCGCGCCGACACCAGAAGCGGGCCGGAGAATGCCGGGTTGAAGGCTGGGGTCGATCATGACTACCTCAGGAAGTTGAGAAAGGAGTTCTGCAGCAACTTCGAGCCGACCGACTGAGTGATTTGCAGGGTCTGTTCGGCGCGCATCATGTCGAGCACGACCTGGCTGTAGTCGGCGTCCTCGATCCGCGAGATCTGAGATGCGAGGTCGGTGTCGAGATCGCCGTAGTCGGATTCAAGGCTCTTCATGCGCTCGCTGCGCGCGCCGAGCGTCGAAAGCGCGGCCGTGACGTTGTCGTGATTGCGGTCCAACTCGTCGAACACGAGGCGCACGCGCGCTTCTTGTTCCTTCGCCGTCAGCCCGGAGCCGTTCTCCAGCGTGTCGGCGATCGATTCGAGCGCGTCGAAAATGTTGACCGTGCCGCTGAAGGAAACCAATTCGTTGCCGGCGCGGTGAATCCCGGTTTCATCGACGTGCAGCACGGTGTTCGTGGCGGCGTCGATCAACTCGACGTCATTGGAGGCTCCGCCGATCGCAGTCCAGTTCGAACCGTCGAGCGACATCGAGCCCGCCCCAACCACGCTTCCATTGTCCGCGCCGCCGGCCCACGCGCTGAAGTCCAGGTGCACGCTGTCGCCCTGGGCATTGGTCAATTCGAAGTCGGCGTAGCTCGAGGAGCCGACGCTCGGCAGACCGCGCGCGGGACCGGAATCCAGCGTGACCGTTCCTGCGACAGGATCGATCGAGAGCGTGTGATTGCCGATCAGGTTGTCGCCGACGCCAGCGTTGACGAGCGCGACACCACCGGGAATGTTCAGGGTGGTTGAATCGTGACGCACGAAAAGCGTGACCGCGCCCGTGCCCTGGTCGGTGCTCGTGCCGCTCGCCGCGCCGGTCAGTCCTTCGAAGCTCGCACCCCTGGGATCGATCGCGGCGAAGATGTCGCTGCCCGGAATGCCAACCGCCATGCGTTGGTCGCCGCCGACCAGAAGTTGTTGTTGATCGGCGTTGCCAAAGTAGCCGGTGCGCGCGAAGCCGTGCACGTCGCTCGCGCTGAACGGGCTCGCGCTCTGATCCGTGCCCGCGAAGAGGAAACGTCCGCTGGCCTTGGAATTGGCCAGGTCGAGCAGCTGGCTCTTGATCTGCCGAATCTGGTCGGCCATCACGCGGCGATCGTCCGCGTTGGTCGTGCCGTTCAACGCCCCTAGCGCCGTCGCGCGCGCTTCGGAAATCAGTCCGTCCGCGTCCTGCAGCAGGCTCGCGCCCATGTCGAGTTCGCGCGTGCCGCCCGCAATCGCGTCAACGTAGCGTTGGTTCGCGTCCGCGCGCGAATGCAACACGAGCGCTCGTGCCGCGCCGACCGGATCGTCGGAAGCGCGCTGGAAGCGCTTGCCCGATGAGACCTGGGCCTGTGCATCGACGAGCTTGCTGAAGTTGTTCAGCATGCTGTTCTGCACCAGCGCGAAGGTCGAAGCTTGGGTCGGTCGAATGCTCATGTCGTCACTTAGAGGATGTTGAACAGGTCGCTCGATAGCTGGTTGACCACACGCATGTACTCGCCCGCGGCGCTGTAGGCCTGCTGCGCCTCGATCATGCGTGCGAGTTCCTCGTCGACGTTGACGCCGCTGACCTGGTCGCGCCGCGACTCCAGGCTTTGGCGCATGAATTCCTCGGACTCGCCGGCTTCGCGCGCGCTCGACAGTTCGAGCGCCACGCCGCCGACAACGCCCGTCAGGTTGGATTCGAAGGTCAGCCCCGCAAGGCCTTCGATGCCGCTCTCGCTCTTCTGGAGCAAACGCAGCACGTTGCCGCCGTCGCCGGAAGCGCCGTTGAATGAAGACGCGAAGAGTTCAGGGTTTTCCAGGAGATCCGCGCGCACTTCCATCGAAGCCGCGTCGTTGCCGACGAAAAGCGTGTTGATCCCCAAGGCCGGCAACACATCCGCCGTGTCGGAATCCGCGAGCACGTCGAGGCGGAAGAGATCGTTGTGCGCGGCCGAGACATCGCCCAGGCCGAAGGCGACCTTCACACCGTCGCGCACTTCGATCTCGCTGCCAGGTTGATAGTTCGCGCCGACGTCGAGCTGCGCGACCTGGACGCCGTTCTGATCGAAGACATCGACTTTGAGGCCGACCGTACTGCCGATCGTGCCGTCGGCGCTGGGCCGGAAAGTCCACGCATCGTTCGCCGCGCCGCTGTAGGTGCCGCTGATTTTCGGATTGACGCCAAGACTCTTGCCCGTGACCGTGGTGCCCGGCGCCCAGCCCAACACGGCGCTCGCGGCGCCTCCGGTGACGGTGAACGACTGGCTGGTTCCGCTGCCGGAGGACTGCACGACGAGCGTGCCGCCGACGGTATTGGCGATCAGGCCGTTGCTCTGGAAGTTCGCGTCGCTGTTCAGTGCGGCGGCGAGTTCCTCCGCCGTGGCCTGGCCCATGCTTTGGAACTGGTTCGGCTGGAAGGCAACCGAGAACGCGCCGAGCGGGCCGTTGAAGTCGAGCGTGCTGCCGAGTGCGAGCGCGTAGGGCTCGCTCGCCCCGCCGGCAATCGACGCGCGGCCTCCGCCGAAGCTTGCGATGTCGTCCGGCGCGACATCGAGTCGCGGGCTGAAGTCGAAGCCGAAGCCGGAGTCGGCCTGCACTTCGACGCGGCCTTGCCCGTCGACGGATGCCGACAGATTCGGGACCCTGGAAAGCGCCGTCAGGAAATCCTGGACGGTCGTGCGAGCCGCGTCGATCGGGACGCGGTGCTTGGTCATCGCGCCGCTGGCGAGGTCCGTGATGTTCACGAACAGGTCGCCGCTCGTTGCGTCGAAGGGCAGACCGGAATTCGAGAGCAACTCGTCGGTCACCTGTCCGTCGGAGTCCTGGTCGACCAGTCGGCTGGAACCGACCAGCGCGCGCATCGGCCCGCTGGAAGGCATGCCGGTCGAATGCGCGCGGTTCATCTCGAGGATGAAGTTGCGTGCGAGCGCGTCGGTGTCGCTCTTCAGTCCCGGCAGGAAATCGCGCAGCACGCTGAGCAAGCCGCCAATCTCGCCGCCGCTGATCGCCATGTCGACGTTCCCGCCTTCGACACGGATCGAGATATCCGTCCTGCCGTCGGTCGTGACTTCCAATTGCTTGAAGCCGACCGGCGAGACCAGGGTCTGACCGGCGACGAGCACGCGCAATGCGCCGCGACCGTCCTCGACGGTCTTGACGTCGGTCAGCTTTGCGAGCTCCGACACGGCACGCTCGCGCGCATCGCGCAGATCGTTCGCGGGCGCGCCCGCGGACTCGGTGCTCAGGATCTGACCGTTGAGGCGACTGATGCGTTCGGCCAGCTGATTGACGACTCCGACCTGCGCCTGGATCCGGCCGATCGCATCGGCACCGATGTTCAGGGAGCCATCGGCGAGTGCATTGAACTTGGAGCTGAGATTCGCAGCCGACTGCACGGCGTTGCTGCGCAGGTGCGTGTCCTCGGGCGTCGTCGAGAGCGTCGACAGGCTGCTGAAGAAATTCTTGAACAGCTGGTCGAGCCCGCCCGAGCCCGAGGCGAACAGCGCTTCGGCCTGACTCAGCCCGCTGACGCGCGCGTCGATGCGCGAGACGAGCGAGCCTTGCATCGAGAGACGCGTCTGCAACAGCGAGTCCACCGTGCGTCGCACCACATTGGCCTGCACGCCGGTGCCCTGCAGCAGTCCGTGCAGACGCATCGTCGGACTCGTGCCGACTTCGAGCGACTGGCGCGAGTAACCGGCCGTACTCGCGTTCGAGACGTTGTGTCCGATGGTCTCGAGCTTGGACTGCGCCGTCAGCAGCGCCTTGAGACCGGTGTTGAGGGCGAGGGAACTCATCGTGATTCAGACCTGGGCGTCCACGAGTGCGCCGCAACGCGCCATGTCCCGCGGATCGACACCTTGATCCTCGAGCAGCGTGCCCAGGATCTCGTCGTTCAGCCGCGCGTGCATGCGAGCGAGAGCCGACAGGCGCCGCGTGGCGCGCGAGACGGATTGAGTCGTTTCGCGCAGCTCGCTCGCGATGCGCGAGAGGCGTTCGCCCTCATCGCCCAGGCGCGTGCAGATGCTGGAGAGCGACAGCGTGGCCGGAGCGACGCCGAATTGGGCGCCGAGGCGTCGCAACAGTTCGTGGCGGCGCTGCGTGCGCGCGGCTACGCCCGCGAGCTGGGCATCGACACGCTCGACATTGGCGCGCATCGCCTCCAGGTCGCCATGGAACAGCGCGCCTTCCTGCTCGCGCAAAAGACCGAGCGTGCGCGTCTGCAGGTCCAGTTCTTCCTGGGCGTAGGCCTCGAGTTGATGCACGAGAACTTTCAGCGCGCTCATGGACGGATCTCCGGGTTGGGTGTGGTCACGTCACTTTCCGGCGCTTCGTCCTGCTTCGCGCCGTCGACCTTGGTCTGCATCGAGTGCGCGATCATGGCTTCGAGGCGCAGGCCGTCGCGCTCGGCCAGGGAATTGCCGATGTGTTCGTCGAGCCAGCCGTTGAAGATGTCCGAGCCGGCGCCTTCGCCGAAAAATCCGTCGGGCAGGGCCTGGCGCATTTCCTTGACCAGCATCGTGGCCAGAAGCTTCGAGAATTGATGCGGTACGTCGTCAGAACCCTTGGCGTTGAGCTTCGCCTTGGCAGCGAGCGACGTGGCCGTCTGCACGAGCCGATCGGCCTGTGCGGAGGAAGACGTCTGGGCAATCTGTGTATCTGCGCCGACTTGCATGTCACATCCTCTGGATTTCGGCGAGCAACATGCCGCCCTGGGCCATGGCTTCGAGCACGCTGATCAAGTCGCGCGGCGAAGTGCCGAGCACGTTGAGCGCCTCGACGACCTCTTCCAACGTCGCGGCGCCGGGGATCAGCAAGAGCCCGTTGTTGTCCTCGTTGACGTTGATGTCCGAGCGCGCCTGCTGGGTCGTCTGGCCGCCTGAAAGCGGGCCGGGCTGGCTGGTTTCCTTCGACTCCGCGACGGTGACGGTCAGGTTGCCGAAGGTCACCGCCATCGGACGCAGGCGCACGCCCTCGCCCATGATGATCACACCGCTGCGTTCGTTGACGAGCACGCGCGCGAAGTCGTCGGGCTCGATCTCACGGCGCAGAATCGTGTCGATGAATGCCATGTACTGCGATTCGGGCACGTCCTCGGGCACGCGCACACGCACACTGCGGCCGTCGTTCATCGGTTGCGAGACGTTGGGATACAGGCCATTGATCGCTTCGGAGATGCGCACGAGGTTGCCGAAAGAACCGTGCACCGAGCGCGCATCGAGGTAGAGGTAGCCAAGTTCGCTGACCAGGTTCGCCGGGATGGCGCGCTCGACCTTGCCGCCGCCGGTCAGCACGCCGACCGTGACCGAGTTGCGCTGGACGGTTGCCGCTTCGCCCCCGCGCGAGAAACCGCCGATCGTGATCGGTCCGCCGGCGGTGGCGTAGACATCGCTGCCGCTGGAGTCGGAAAGTTCGGTGAACAGGAGCACGCCGCTCTCGAGACTCTTGGCGTCGCCGATCGCCGAGACGCGCACGTCGATCTTTTGGCCGGGCTGCATGCCGGGCGGAATCGTCGCCTCGACGCTGACCAGGGCCGCGTCCTTGGACTGGATCTGCTGCGGATCGATCTTGATGTTGTGCGTCAGCAGGTAATTCGCCAGCGGCGCGCGAATGAAGTTGGCCGAGTCGCCTGTTTCGGCGAGACCCGTCACCAGGCCGATGCCGGTGACCAGGTTGTCCTCCTGGCCGCGCACGGTGATCAGGCTGCCGAGCGGCGCGCGCATGCGCACCGTGGCGGTCTTGCGTCCGAGCGAGGGTTCGTTGCGCGGGCCCTGCGTGAACGTCGCCGTCGAACGCGTCTGGGGCTGCACGGGCGCCTGCACGCCGCCTTCGGTTTCGAGCAGGATTCCGCCCTCAGTGGGCAACACTCCGGATTCGGGCGCCTTCGGCGGAGGATTCTGCCCGGCCAGCGTCGGGGCCGGGTTCTGCGCCAAGGCGAGCAAGATGGAAAGCAGGATCATTTAGGGTTCCTGTTGATTCTCAGAAGGGCCAGAGCCAACCCAGCCAACGATGGACCCAACCACCGAGGCCGTAGCGGCTGGTGGAGTCGGTCAAGGGACCTTGACCGCGATAACGGATCTCAGCATTGGCCACGAGTTCGGACTGCACGGTGTTGTCGTTGGCGATGTCGAAGCGCCGCACGATGCCGGAGAACTCGATCAGCTTCGTTTCCTTGTCGATGCGGATCTCGCGCCGGCCGCTGACGACCATGTTTCCGTTCGGCAGGACGTCCACGACGATCGAAGCGAGGCGCGCCTCGAAGGCGCCGCGCTTCTCGTAGTTGGCCGTTCCGTTGAACGTTTCGCTCGAGTCGGCGGCGACGCGCGGCAGCGTGCTGAACGTATTCGGACTGATGTCGAATACGTTCAGGCTGTAGTCGAGATTCGATCCGCGCGAGAGGTCGGTCGCTTCCTTGTTCGTCAAGGACTGCGATTCCTTGATCACGACCGTGACGATGTCGCCGCGACGGAAAGCTGTCTTCGATCCGATGAGCGGGCGCGGGCCTGAGTCGGGGCGGTAGATCGATCCGGCGCGATCCTGCGCGAACAGGCCTCCCGCCAGCAGCGCGACAAAGACCGCCGAAAGCAGACTGATTTTCGATTTCATGGACGGTCTCCTGTGGTCTTGCGATCGCCAAGCGAGATGCGCACGGTGTCGCGCGCTTCGATGATGGCGTTGATCTCGCGTCCGGTCTGTTGCACGGTGACCTTGATGCGGTCGCCCTTGGCGCCGGCTTGCGCGGCGGTGGCCGGTGTGCGCACGTGCACGGCACCGGAATTGACGACCAGGATCACGAGATCGCCTTTCTTGACGATCATCGGACGCAGCAGATCGGTTGCGAGCAGTGTCTTGCCTGCCTCCAGCGGACCGATGGCGGCGGTGCCGAGCACCTGGGTCAGATCGAGGACATTCGCGGCGAGCCCGGCATCGACCGGGGCGCGGCGCAGTTCGACCATGCTTGCATCGAGCACTTCTCCGGCGCGCAGCGAGCGTGTCAGCACGGGCTGCTCACGCCACGACTGCACGCGCCAGCTCGTGTAGGCAGTGCGGTACGTCTGTCCGTCGACGATCAAACGCACGGCGACCAGCGCGGGCGAATAGTTCGGCCGGTCCGGTTGCGGGGCGACTTCGATCCGACAGGCTTGTTTGCCTTTGGGAACCTCGATGGCCGCGAGCTTCGAGACGAGCTCGATCGTGCAATCGCTGAGGTCGCGCCCGGCGAGGTGTTGCTGCAGCGATGCGCGAGCGGCGGCCGTGATCGCTTCGACCGAAATTTCTTCGGTTGAGGGCAGCACGCGGCAAGTCTTGGACCCGATGATCTTGACCTCGACCCCCGGCGCGAGCGCGCTCACCTGGCGCAGCAGCACGCTGGATTCGATGACGCGGCTGAAGCCCGGTGCCGGTGCGTAGCCAAGCGTCAGTGCCTGAACGCGCGCCGCGAGCGCGGGATCGTCGCATTCGACCGTGGCAAAGGCGCCGAGCGAAAGCTCGGTGCCCTCGACTTTCACCTGCGCCGGCAGCGTGACGGTCACGCCGGTCCAGAGCAGGAGTGAGCAAAGAAGTGTGATCACTAGCGCACCATGTTGTTGACTTGTTGGAGCATGTCGTCGCTGACCTTGATCGCACGGCTGTTGATCTCGTAGTTGCGCTGGGCAAGGATCAGCGAGACGAGTTCGTCGACGACCTCGACGTTCGAGCGCTCGACGGCCCCCTGGCGGATGATTCCCGCGCCGGAGACGCCGGGAGACGCCTGTTGCGCATTGCCCGAGCTCGGCGTTTCTGTGTACAGGTTGCCGCCTTGCGCCTTGAGACCGCTGTCGTTGGCGAAGCGGAACAGCGAGATCGTCCCGATTTCCGTGGGCGTGCCGGTGTCGCCCTTCATGATCGAGACGTGGCCGTCTTCGCTGATCAGGATCGAGGTCGCATCGGGCGGAATCACGACCGCGGGTTGCAGCGGATAGCCCTCCGAAGTCACCAAGGTTCCCGTACCGTCGCGCCTGAACGATCCGTCGCGCGTGTACTGCGGATCGCCCTGGCCGGGTTTGACCTGGAAGAAGCCCGCGCCGACGATCGCGAGGTCGAGCTCGTTCTCGGTGGTCACGACTTCGCCTTGCTTGAAGAGTTTGATCGAGCTCGCGATTTCGGTGCCGCTGCCGACCTGCAATCCGGTCGGCGACATCTGCGACTGCCCCGTGGGCGCGCCCGGTTCGCGCATGGTCTGGTAGAGCATTTCGCGGAAGGCGAGCTCGTTCTTCTTGAACCCGGTCGTGTTCACGTTCGCGATGTTGTTGGCGATCGTGTCGACCTGGAGTTGCTGGGCTTTCATGCCCGAAGCTGCGGTCATCAGTGCGCGGATCATTTCTGGTTGCCTTCTGGTAGCAAGTGGTTCAGCGCGAGTTGGTCATGCGCTTCAGGACCTGTTCGATCGCGGCCATCGTGCGGGCCGAAGACTCGAAGCTGCGTTGGGCCGCGATCAGACCGACCATCTCGTCGATGGCGTTCACGTTCGCGGATTCGAGGAAGCCCTGGCGCACGAGGCCGGAGGCAGCCTGCACATCCATGGCCGCGCTGGGACGCTGATTGCCCGACGGATCGGTTTCGAGCAGCGAACTGTCCTTGAAGTCGACGATCTTCAGGCGGCCGATGTCGCTACGGTTCTGGCGTACGTTGCCGGCAGCGTCGATGGTCACAGCCGTGCCCAAGGGATCGATCGTGCCGCGGCCGCCTTCCCAGGCGACGGGTGAACCATCGCGTGTCTGCAGCACGCCGTTCTGATCGACGTGGAACGCGCCGTTGCGCGTGTAGACCTCGCCCTGCGCGGTGTCGATGGTGAAGAAACCCGGACCTTGGAGCGCGAGGTCGTAGTCGCTTGCGGTGGAGTGCAGCGTGCCCTGCGAGTAGTCCGTGCGCTCCTTGCTGGAGAGCTGCGGCTGCATGTGCTTGTTCAGCGCGCTCTTGAAAGCGTGCGTGACCACGGCCTTGCGCTTGAACCCCACGGCGCCGGCGTTCGCCAGGTTGGCGGCGATCGTCTCGACGCGCTGCTCGGCAGCGTTCATCGCGGAGGCGGCGGAATAGAGTCCACGGTTCATGCGAGGGACCAGACGCAATCCGCCTGCCAAGCGAATGCACGGGCTCGCGTGGCCCGCTCGAGGCCTAGAACGTCCCAGGGCGGGCCGCGCGGGCGTCCAGGGCCCTGAAAAAACTTCGCGCTGGAAGAATCTGCTGCGCGCTGGACGGAACTGCGCAGTTCCTTGGGGCTCGCGCTCGTCGCCCTACTTCACGCGTTTGAAGACGCGCGTCTGGTCCGAAAAAGCCTTCGGGCGAACGACATCGCCGCCCTTGCCGGAGTCTCCGGGCGTGGCGTCGAGTCGCAGCGTCGCTTCGTTCCATTCGGCAATCCCGTACAAGGTCTTGCCGGCGAACGGACCTTTCGTGAAGCCCGTGAAGTCGAGATGCATCGGGCCAGTGCGATCGCTCTCGAGTTCGTACTTCAACTCGTAGACCTCGGACCCGCTCGGCAGATCGAACGTCCAGTGCGCGTCCCCGTCCAGCTCGAAGGCGAGTGTCGACATCACGCCGGGGTGCGCTTCGCCCTTCCAGATCGTGTCCATCCGCATGTGCGACACGGCAACACAAGACGGAAGCGCGAGCAGTGCGATGGCGAATAGCTGTCTCATGGAGCCGAGTATGTGGACTCCGGTCGCTCATCGCCACAGCCCGAGGGCTGGGTTGATATTCTGGGCCCACCACCGGCGCGGCGAAGGACGCCCGCCCGAACCTTTGGAGAACCAGATGTTGTCACTGCGTACGCTCGTGCTGCTGCCTTTGCTCGCCATGGCTCCGCTGCAAGATCCGCCGGCCGCGAAGGATCCGGTGAAGGAGCGTCTCGAAAACTCGCCGCGTCATCACGAATGGGTCGACGTGAAAGTCGGCGAACGCACGCTCAGGTGTTTCGTCACCTATCCCGAGGTCAAGGCCAAGGCTGGTGCGGTGATCGTGATCCACGAGAACAAAGGCCTCAACGACTGGGCGCGGGCGGTGAGCGACGAATTCGCGGAGGCTGGTTATATAGCGATCGCGCCCGACCTGTTGAGCGGCGCGGGGCCGAGCGGCGGCAAGACGGACAGTTTCGCCAGCACGGATGCGGCCACGCAGGCCTTGTACAAGCTCGATGCTGCGCAAGTCAGCGCTGATCTCAATGCGACCGCGGACTACGTGACGAAACTCGAGGCGTGCAACGGCAAGCTCAGCGTCGCCGGTTTCTGCTGGGGCGGAAGCCAGTCGTTCGCTTACGCGGCGCAGCGCAAGGGTCTGAAGGCCGCCTTCGTTTTCTACGGCTCCGCGCCCAAGGACGAAACGCTGGCGAAAATCGAGTGTCCGGTCTACGGCTTCTACGGCGAGAACGACTCGCGCATCACGGCGACCGTCGCTGCGACGGCGGAGACGATGAAGAAGCTCGGCAAGACCTTCGAGCCGGTCACGTTCGCCGGAGCCGGCCACGGTTTCATGCGCGCGGGCGGGGCTCTCGACGCGTCGGAGGCGAACAAGACCGCGCGAGCGGATGCTTGGAAACGCCTGAAGACGCTGCTGTAACCGATACCGGATACCGAGTCAGG
>JANMRV010000223.1:0-1716 GCA_031388685.1 Planctomycetota bacterium | reverse complement strand
GTGTAGACCGGATCGAGCAGCACGCCTTCGAGACGCGCGAGCAAGCGCACGGCTTCGACCATTTCCGGCGTCGGCAGCGAGTATCCCGGCCCCACCCACTCGTCGAGCGCGCAAACCGATTCGCGTGGAACTCCGCCGGGCAATTCCAAGAGCGCAGCGGTCGCCACGGCCAGCGCGTGCACGTTGGCTTCTTGCTCAAAGCGTTTGCGGCGCACGTTGATGCCGGTCAGAGGTATTCGGACCTGGGCTCCGATCAAACCGGTCAACAATCCCGCGTGCGTTCCGGCACTTCCGCTGGCGCAGACGATATGGTCGACGCGCAATCCCGTCTGAAACGTCTGCGCGAGGATTTCCTGCGCGCAGGCGACATAACCCAACGCGCCGAGCGGATTCGATCCCCCGCCTGGAATCAGGTACGCCTTGCGGCCAACGGCCGCGAGCTCTGCGGCGATCGCATTCATCGTCGCCACGAGGTCCGTGCCGCCATCGACGACGACGACCTTCTCGGCGCCCAGCAGATCGAAAAGAAAGATGTTGCCCGAGCCCTTGGCGTCAAAACTGTTCGGCACGCGCTGCTCCAGGACGAGCCGGCAACGCAGGCCTTCCTTCGCCGCGGCCGCGAGCGTCAATCGACAGTGGTTCGATTGCACTGCACCGGCCGTGATCAGCGTGTCCGCGCCGCGCGCGAGCGCGTCCGCCACCAGAAACTCCAGCTTGCGCGTCTTGTTCCCGCCGCCCGCGAGCCCGGTCAGGTCATCGCGCTTGATATAGAGATTCGGCCCGCCGAGGTGCTTGCTCAGACGCTCGAGCTTCTCGATGGGCGTCGCATGCGGCGTGTATCGGCGGCGTGGAAATCGTGTGAGCTGCATGCAATCGTTCCTCTACCAGAGAATAGCGCAACGCCGCCGATTTCGGAGCATTCGGCGTGCGGCGCGGCGCGTGGCACCTGCCACGGTCAGGAGCCGCTCGGGGCCGGCTGAGTACCCACTAGGTGTGGAAGTGGGAGCCAATCGATACCATCGGCTGAACGGAAAATGACAGCCGTCCGCACGCGAGGCACACTGCCGGCGACGACGTCCCCATTCCATGGAGAATCTGAAATGACTACACGCATTGGACCGATCGTCCTGCTTGCGGGGCTCGCACTGGCTTGCAGCAAGGAAGCGAACACTCCGCCGCCTGTGCTGAACACGGAACCGGCAAAAGCGGAAGCAAATACGACCACTGAGATGCCGGCGATGCGCATGCGGCCTGCGGGGGCGCAGACGGATCAACTCGCGGCTGGCGTGCTCGACCCGCGCTCAGAGCGGCTTGCCGCGATCGAAAAGGAATCCGAGGAAGCGATGGACGCTTACTTCAAGGCTTTCGATGCGGCCTTGGGCGACAACAAGGAGCCGACGGCGGAACAGATCACGAAAATCAGGGAGCAGGTCACCGAGCCCGACGGCAAGGTCTGGCTCGGGCGCGCTCAACAACTGCTCGATGAGGATCCGACCGACCTCGCGGCGCTGAATACGATCAAGTGGATGCTCGGCCAGTCGGAGGTTGAGAAGCATCGACCTGTGCTGATCGGGCTCGTGGAAAAGCACCACATGGAGCGCCCGGAAATGGGCGAGCTGTGCGGCATGCTGGCGCAGAATGACCGCGGGTTGCTCGAGAAGATGTCCGTGAATTCTCCGCACCTCGACGTGCGCGGCCGCGCCTGCTATGCGCTGG
>JANMRV010000185.1:0-9988 GCA_031388685.1 Planctomycetota bacterium | reverse complement strand
GCCGCCGCCCTGGCGCAAGTGCTTGGCGACGCCGGAGAAACCGACCAGGATCAAGAGTACGGCCGCAAACTGGAACAACTGCATGTTGGTCACGACCAACTGCACGCCATCGACACTCAGGTTCATGTCGAACAGGGCCGGCAGACCCGGCACGCTGATCGAGACCAGTGGATGGTGCGCTCCGTCGACCAGCGCCGCCGGAATCAAGTGCATGAACAACGAGGTGAACACGTTGCCCGTGTCGTGCATTGGCACGTATTGGAAGCAGATGGCGATCGGTGTGAAGACGATCGCGGCGATCAAGAGCCAGCGCAGCATGCCTACAGGGGTCTCCTTGCTTCAAGCAGCGCGCTGCGGCCGCGCGCCTGCGCGATCAGGCGCGAGAGATCGAGCGCCGACAAGGGCAGAACGAGCAGCGTCGCGGCGGCATAGGCGAGCAGGAAGGTTCGCCAACTCGCCGCCTGCGCCAGGGGCTCGACGAAGCGGAAGGCCAGCGCGAACAAGGCCACCGCGGCGAACTTGATCGCGAAGCCTTCCATTTGGGCGCGGGTCACGCGCTCGGGTCGGTAGCGCAAGCAGTGCGCCTGCCATGCGACCGCGAGGCCTGCCAGCGTTGCACCGAGGAAGAACCCCAGGAAAAGGCCCATTCCAGCCGCACCTCCCATGGCTCCGCCGATTGCGGCCGAGAGCAGCACCCCGACGGCGAGTCCGAGGCTGGTCTTGGGCAAAGTCATGGGCGGGATGGAGCTGGGAGTGGGACTTGGATTCAGCGCGGCGGCCGCGGGGGCGGCACCGAGCGCACGATGGCGATCATGGATCCGAAAAAACCGAGGAATGCGCCGCTGATCAGGAGCCAGGGGTGTGTGCCCCAGCGCCCGTCGAGCCAATGCCCTCCCCAAGCCGCGAGCCCGACCGAAGCTGCGAACTGGAGGCCCAGCGCGCCGTAGCGGGAAATCCCGTCGTCGCGCTTCGGCCGGCCCGGTTCGAAGCCCAGTTCGGTCATGCGTTCCGAGCGTGTTCGCAGCCTCATCGCGGGGCTCCGGCGGAGCTTCGCGACGCGCCCGTCTCACGTTCGGGGGCAACAATGTAGTCATCGCGCCAGCGCGGTCAAATGTCCGCCGAAAAAAAATTGGCCTGCGCGCGAATCGTGCGCTCCAGCGGCCCTGCGGCCACTCGGAAGCCGCGGCATCGACAGCACCGGCGCAGTCGGCTATCCTGCTGCGCTTTTCGTGCGGCCGGGCACCTGGTCATGGTGCGTAGACGGCCGCCGCCCGCCACCTAAGAATCCCTTGGAGAACGCCTTGGAACGCACGCTCGTCCTGCTCAAACCCGATGCCGTCCAACGTGCCTTGATCGGCAAGATCATTGCCCGCTTCGAAGACAAGGGCCTCAAAGTGATCGGGCTGAAGCTGCGCCAGTTCCAAAAGGCGCTGCTCGAGCAGCACTACGCCGCGCACAAAGAGCGTCCGTTTTTCAAGAACCTGGTGAAGTTCATGGGCTCTGGCCCGGTGGTCGCCATCGCGCTGGAAGGCAAGGATGCGATCGAGGTCACGCGAAAACTGATGGGCAAGACCAACGCGCGCCAGGCGGAGCCCGGCACGATTCGCGGCGATCTCGGCATGTCGTTCTCGAACAACCTGGTTCACGGTTCGGACAGCCCCGAGGCCGCCGCGACCGAGCTGGCGCTGTTCTTCGCCGGCAGCGACGAACTCGTCGCCTGGGAACCTTCCAACCTCGGTTGGATCTACTCGATCGAGGAAGAGCTTCGCTGAACCTCGCCGCGGCGCACCTGGCCGAACTCATCGGCGAAATCACACCCTTCGTGAAGGGTGCGCGCGTGAAGGATGTGCTCGGAACTCCTCCGCGCGATCTCGTGCTGGTGCTCGAACCCGCGCTGGACCTCGCGCGCGCGCAGCGTCGCGCGCCGTTGCGCCTGGTGATCAGCGCCGACCAGGACGGCCCGCGCGTGTTCCTGCAGACCGAGCGCGTCGCGCGTCACGAGGGCCCGCTCGGTCCTTTCTTTCGCCGCGCGGCCGCGGAATTGATCGGCGCGGAAATCGCGCGCTTCGAGCAGGTCGCGGGCGATCGCATCCTGCGCATCGAATTCGTGGCCACGACTTCGGGCGAGCGCCGGGTGCTGTTCGCTGAATTCGTCGGACGTCACGCCAATCTGCTGCTCGCCGGCGCGGGCGAGCGCGTGCTGGAGTGGCTCGTGCCGCCACCCGAGCCCACGGCGCAGAAGCCGGCGCGGCTCGCGCTCGGGCAGCCCTGGAATGCACCGCCTGGACGGCCGACCCTCGGGGCGCAGGTCCCGGCGCTGGCGGATCTGCTCGCGCCACCCGCGGAACCCGCGCCGGAGTTGCTCGATGGATGCACGGCCCCGTTGTCATGGCGTGTGGAAAAAACTTTTGGCGCCTGCGTGCACGAGATCTCGCGCGAGCGCGCCGTTCGCGACCTGCGCGAGCGACTCGAGCGCAAGCACTCTCGCGCGCGCGGCCTCACGCACGGACTCGAGCAGCGCCTCGAATCCGCGCTCGGCGCCGAGCGCGTGAAGCAGGATGGCGAACTGCTCAAAGCCAATCTCCCCAAGCTGAGCCGCGGCGCGAAATTCGTCGAGGTCGACGATTGGTTCGCAGCCGAGCCCGCGACGCGGCGCATCGTGCTCGATCCCAAACGCTCGCCCCAGGAAAACGTGACGGCGATCTTCGATCGTTTTCACAAACTCGAGCGCAGCGCCACGGACGTGCAGCACGAATTGGATCTGGCGCGCGCCAAACTGGCCGCGCTCGCGCGGCTGCAGGAACGATTGGCCGACGCAGAGAGCGATCCGGCCGCGCTCGAAGCCGAAGCCATCGCCACGGGTTGGTTGGAGCCCGCGCAGCAGGCCGATCCGCGCAAGCGCAAGGAACCCGAGAAGCGCAAACCCTATCGCGAGTTCAAGGGCCAGCATGGCGCGACGATCCTGGTCGGCCGCACGGCGAAGGACAACGACGAACTGACGCTGCGCATCGCGCGCGGCAACGACGTCTGGCTGCACACGCGCGACGCTCCTGGCAGTCACGTGGTCCTGCGCGTGGAGCGCGGCGTGGAGCCCGATGCCGAGGACGTGCTCGACGCCGCGACGCTGGCCGTGCACTTTTCCCCGCTCGCAGAAGCGACCAGGGCCGCGGTCCACGTGGCCCGTCGCAAGGAAGTGCACAAGCCGCGCGGAGCCAAACCGGGGCTGGTTGCGCTCTCGGGCGGAAAAACTCTCGAAGTGCGCATGCAACCGGAGCGGGTCCGCCGGTTACTTTCCTCGATGCGGGGTGGCGCTGGAGCGCCGGACGCCGCGCCCTAGCGCCAAAAGCTTGGATCGATCGTCCACCGCGAGCCCCCAGGCCCCACTTCAGAGTCCCGTCCCATGCGCATGCAGAAGAACCCTCGAGCCCTACGACGCGCGCTTGGCGCATCGACACTCCTCGTCCTCGCGCTCGCGTCGGCCTGCACGATCACGCCCAAGGGCCCCGACCCGGTGAAGATGCTCGAGATGTACCGCGAGCAGGCCCTGGGCTACTACGAAGCCGGCCAGTTGCCCCAGGCCGAGGACCAGATCCGCAAGGGTCTCGACCTCTCGCCCCAGGACGACCAATTGAAATTGATGCTCGGTTGGTGCCGGCAGCGGCGCGGCACGCGCGATGACCTCGACGTGGCCGAGCGTGTGTTCCGCGACTTGGCGCCGCGCAAGGACTACCGCGCGCTGTTGGGACTCGCGGAATGCCTCGAGCGCAAGGGCTTGCTCTACAGCGAGTCGGCAAAAAAGCTCGAGTCGGGCAAAGCCGAGACGGAATCGGCCGACCCGAAAAAGCGCGCACAGGAACTGGACGACGACGCAAAAAAATTCTGGACGGAGAGTCTGACGCACTACCAGAGCGTGCTGGCGCTCAAGCCCACCGAGAGCCAGGCGCTGAACGGCCTGCACCGCACCTATGCGCTGCTGGGCCTTACCGCGGACAGCCTGGAATGGGCGCAAAGGCTACTGATCCAGACGGATGCAGAGTTGGAATTCTGGAAGCAGCAGTTGAAGCGCACGGACCTGCGCGCAGACGAAGAGTTGCGTCTGCGCGCTCGCTTGAGTGGTACGCGCGAACTGACCGTCGCCACACATTTCTCGGCGGCAGCGCTGCTGGTCAAGCTCGGCCGCAAGACCGAAGCCGCCGGCCATCTCGACCTCGTGGTGCTGCTCGCTCCGGACACGTCGGCGGCCTACAGTCGCAGGGCGCAGCTGCTCTTCGACCTTGGACGATTCGAAGAAGCGCGTGCCAACCTCGATGATTTTCTGCGATTGACCGACCTGCCCTTCGAGCACGCCGACGTCCGACGCGCTTTCCAGACCAAAGAGGAATGCGACAAGCGACTGGCGTCGCTCGGCGGCACGGCGAAGTAGCCCGCGCGCCGAACGCGCTCAGATCTTGCGCAGTCCCTCGAGCCCCTGGGGCTGCAGCGGGCTGGCTTGGCCGCGGCCGTCCTCTGAAGGCGTCCAGGAGCGGGTCGAAGTCGCGCCTTCGCGGTCGCGGTATTCGACGATGACTTCCTGGTCCGGCTTGCGCTCGCGCAGCGCGCTCGAAATGTCGTCGCGCGAATTCAGATTGCGTCCGTTGAGCGAAGTCAGGACGAAGCCCGGTTCGAGACCGAGTTTCTGCGCCAACGAACCTGGCTGCACGCGCTCGATGCGCAGACCGGTTCCTGCGGACTGGCCGGCCGACGATCCGCTCGCGATGTAGACGCCGAGCACATCGGTACGCATCACGGACGCGCGCTCGAGGTCGAAGCCCGGCATTCCGAATCGAAAATTGAACCCTCCGCCGGCATTGCCGCCCCCGATGCGCGAGCGCAGTTCCGGATGAGCCAGGAGCAGTTCGTCGAGCGTCTTGGCCGTGTACTCCTCTTCGTGCTCCTCACCATCGACGCGCGTCTTGACGCGCGCCTTCACGCCGTCGGGTCCCATCTCGAGCGAGAAGCCGTCTGAGTGCGACTCCAATCCCGGCGTATCGGCCTGGAACGGATCGTTCAGGCCGTGCAACCCGCCCGGTACCCGCGCGAAGGGATCCATGAAAAGGAAGCCGCCCAACGGATCGCGGCCCTGGGCGCCTGGGAACATGCGTTGGCGCAGGGCCTCAAATGGATCCTCGTGGCCACTGGGCCAGGCCATCGATTTCGAGCGTGCTTTCAATTCGCGCAGCGCGAGCCGGCAGGTCCAGGCGAATTCGACGTGACTATCGTCGGCGGCCCATTGCTCGAGTTGCGTGCGCCCACGGTCGCTTTCGCCGGCGCGCTGGACCAGCGCCTCGAAGTCGCGCTCGCGCACGGCGAGATCGTGATTCTGAAGCCGCTCGCGCCAGGCCTGTTCATCGCCGAGATCGTCGACGGGAGCCACGCTTCGCGTATTCCCGTTCGAAGTCTGCGGCGCGGACTGCGAAGAAGTCGTGAATGCGGCCAGCGCAAGGCATGCAGCCGCGACCATTGTCAATCCAATTGAATTCATGGTGATTGCTACCTCGAAATAGAAGCGCCGAGCCAGAGGCTCTCGAACTCAGCGCAATTCGACTCCGGCGAGCGAATTGGGCTCGCCTCGCGCATCGAAGGGCAGGCCTTGTCCGAGGCGCCCATCGAGCGGCGCGGAAGAATCGCGCAGCCGCTCTTCGCCAGGCTTTGCGCGGCGCAGAGCGCCGGCAGGCAGCATTGCGTCAGGCTGATTCCTTGCGACTGCCTCCGCGGGGACGATCGGGCCGGCCGCGGGGATGAAAATCGGCGGCGCTTCGGTGTCGAGGCCCCATTGCAGACTCAACACCAGCGCGGCTGCGGCTGCGACCGAGATCGGAATCCAACGCCGGCGCAAGACATTCGGTCGCGTGCGTGCCACGGCGTGGGCAAGTGCTGCAGCAGGACGCAGCGCCGCGCGCTCCTGCGCGAGGCGTTGATTCAGCGCCGGCCAGAGCTCGACAGATTTCAGGGCGCGCGAAGTTTCCTGGCCCAGCACGGCGATGCGCTCGCGGCCCGATACAGAACGCGCCAGTTCCTCGCGGCAGCCCGCGCACAGGGCGAGGTGCGCCTCGACCTCGAGGCACAACGGCTCCTCGAGGTCGCGCCCGGCGTACAGCGCCAGGTGCTTTTGGATCTTCGAGCAGTCCAGATTCGGTTGACTCATAGGACTCATAGATCGGGCTCGGGCTCGTTGGGATCCTCTACGCCGAAGGCAGTCGGTTCGTTGGCGCGATTCAGGTGACCTGCGGCGGCCATGCGTTCGCGGCGCTCCCACTCCTCCTGGAACAATTTTCTGCCTCGATGCAAGCGCCAGCGCACCGTGACGTGGGTCGCACCGACGATGCGCGAGATTTCCGTGCAGGCCAGCCCTTCGAGTTCGCGCAACACCAGGACGGTCTGGAAATGGGGCGCCAGGCTGGCGATGCAGGCGCGCACCCGCAGCGCGGTCTCGGCTGCGTCCATGCGCCGTTCCGGCGCGGGCGCCTGCTCGTCGACCAGATCGAAGTCGCTGCCGTCGTCCTCGCTCGCCGCGGAGGTGCTGCGGGTCACGCGCCGGCGTCGCAGATGGTCGATCGCCAGGTTGGTCACGATCCGGTACAGCCAGGTCGAGAATTCATGGGCGAAGTCAAAGCGCTCCAGCGAGCGGAAGACACGCAGGAACGCCTCCTGGGCGAGGTCCTGCGCTTCGTCGGCATCCGCGACCAGGTTGCGCGCCACGCGCAAGGCCCGGGTCTGGTGGCGCCTGACCAGCGCTTCGAAGGCGGACTCGTCCCCGGCCTGCGCCCGGCGAACCCATTCGTGGTCGCTGACTTCCCCGGCCGCTGTCGGCTTCACGTCCGGGGACGGCGCCTGACCCGCGGGCTGGGCCGCTTCGTGCCTAGGTTCCTGCGGAGGTTGCGGGGAGCGTTGCATGCGGGCGGAAAGAAGCATGGGACCGGCCGCGGGCCGGTCGGAGCACTACGCAAAACCGCCGAATGTGTTGGCCCCGCGCGGTTTCCGCGGCCGCTCAGGATTCCTGAGCCACGGGGAATCGACCGGGCAGCACGCCCATCTGGCGGTAGCGGCGCCGGCGTTCGGCAACCAGGGTCGCGGGTGGGATCCGGATCAGCAGGTCGAGTTCCCGCAGAATCGTCCGGCGCACCTCGTCCATGGTCACGGTCGGTGCGCGGTGTGCGCCCCCGGGGGGCTCGGGGATCACACCGTCGATCACCTTGAGCTTGAGCAGGTCTTCCGCCGTCAGCTTGAGGTAGGCGGCGGCATCCGGGGTGCGCTCGGCATCCTTCCACAGGATCGCCGCGCAACCCTCCGGACTGATCACGGAGTAGTAGGCGTACTGCAGCATGAGCACTCGATCGCCGACGCCGATCCCCAGCGCTCCCCCTGACCCGCCTTCGCCGATCACGATCACCAGGATCGGAACCTTGAGCGACAACATCTCGAGGATGTTCTCGGCGATGGCCTGGGCCTGACCACGTTCCTCGGCGCCGATGCCGGGGTAAGCACCAGGAGTATTCACCAGGCAGACGATCGGCAGGCCGAGGCGTTCGGCCAACTTCATCTTGCGCAGCGCCTTGCGATAACCCTCCGGGTGCGCGCAGCCGAAGTTGCAGGCCAGCCGCTCCTTGGTGGTTTTGCCCTTGCGGTGGCCGACCAGCAGGAATCGCAGGCCGTCCATCGTGGCCAGTCCCGTGACGATCGCGCGGTCGTCGGCAAAAGCCTTGTCGCCGTGCAACTCGACCCAGTCGTCGAGGATGTGCTGGATGTAGTCCCCCGCCACCGGCCGATCGTTGTGGCGCGCCACATTGACGGTTTCCCAGGCGGAAAGGCCCTTGTAGGTGTCCTCGATCGCGGCCTTCAAGCGCGTCTTGAGCGCTTCGACTTCGCTGGAGATGTCGAGCCTGGTCCGCAGGGACAGCGCCTCGAGTTCGGCCAGTTGAGCTTCGAGTTCCTGGATCGGATGCTCGAAAGCCATGCCGCCGGCCATCGGCTCGCTGTGTCGGTCTCGCTGTTCGCTCAAGTCATCCTCCGCGGGGTTCCCGTGCAGTGCGCCAAGCCCGGAACAATCCGGCCCCATGCTGGTCCACCCGGCGCGGGTGTGCAACAGGTCTTTCCGGAGCGTGGCCCGCCCGGCCGGGATGGCGGCTTCCAGGCTATCCGGACGCGCCGCAAACCGCTGGAGCGGCCACCAGGAATTGTGTACATCTTTTCCGCTGCACCCAGCACTTGCGTCTTTGGGGGGCCTCAAGACGGGGTCGGGTGCAGCGCGCGGATTGCGCGAACCGCCAGGTCTGTGCCTCCCCGAGGGCCGCGTGCCCGCGGATTGGTTCCATTCGAGCATGCCGACTTCAAGGACGACTTCTTCGAGCGTTGCTTCCGTGCGCCCTCAGTCTGTCGACGCGTGGCGCATCGAGGTGTTCCGCCGACCCGAGCGCGATGATCCCGAAGGAAATCGCGCGGAGATTGCACTGCGCGAAGTTGGACTGGTCGCGAGGGACAAGTCGATTCGCGCGCGCGTCGGCAAAGGCTATTTGCTTTCGCCGGGTCTGAGTGCGGAGCAGGTCGAGCGCATCGCGCGCGAACTGCTCGTCGATCCGGTGCTCGAACAGGCGCGCATCGTCGCACCGCGCGCTGCAGTGCATGCCGCGAGCAATGGCTTGCACCGCCTGCTCGTGATGCGCCGTCCGGGCGTGATGGACCCCTGCGCGCTGACGATCGAGCGCATTCTGGCGCGGACGGACTTTGCGCGTATGAGCAAGTCGGAACGCGTGCGCGCACTGACATTCACGGCCTATGAATTGGAACTCGAATCGAATCTTGAGGCTTTGCTGCGCGTCGGCCGCGAGTTGTTCGCGAACGAAGTCATCGAAGAGCTGTTCGTCGACCGCGAGGAACTGCACTTCGAATTGCCGCACGCATCGAGCGAACGTAGCGACGGCACGGTCGAGCTGTTGAACGTGTCGGACGACGAATTGGTGCGGCTGTCGCGCGTCGGCGGCCTTTCGCTTTCGCTGGAAGAGATGCGCGCGATCGCGGCACACTACCGCGGCCTGGGCCGCGAGCCCTCCGTCTGCGAACTCGAGACGCTCGCGCAAACCTGGTCGGAGCACTGCAAGCACAAGACCTTCATGGGTTCGATCGAGTTCACTTCGCCAGCGGGCAGCGAGCACATCGACAATCTCCTGAAGCAGACGATCAAAGCCGCGACGGTCGAGTTGGCGAAGCCCTGGTGCGTCAGCGTGTTCAGCGACAACGCCGGGATCATCGAGTTCGGCGACGGCTTCGACATCTGCGTCAAGGTCGAGACCCACAATCACCCCAGCGCCATCGATCCCTACGGCGGAGCGGGCACGGGCATCGGCGGCGTGATCCGCGACATCCTCGGCGTCGGACTCGGCGCGCGGCCGATCGCCAACACCGATGCATTCTTCGTCGGACCGCTCGATCTGGCGGAGAATGCGCTGCCCAAGGGCTGCATGCATCCGCGCCGCATCCTGCGCGGCGTTGTCGCCGGCGTGCGCGACTACGGCAATCGCATGGGCATCCCGACCGTCAACGGCGGTGTCTGGGTGCACCAGGGTTACGTCGGCAATCCGCTGGTTTTCGCCGGCACCATCGGCCTTCTGCCGCACAAGTGCGCGTTCAAGAAAGTCGAACCCGGCGACAAGATCGTCGTGCTCGGCGGCCGCACGGGCCGCGACGGAATCCACGGCGCGACCTTCAGCTCGATCGAGTTGCACGACGAATCGAACGTGGTCTCCTGCGCCGCGGTGCAGATCGGCGACCCGATCACGGAGAAGCGCGCCCAGGACGCCTTGCTGCGCGCGCGCGACGAAGGCCTGTACAGCTCGGTCACCGATTGCGGCGCCGGGGGGGAGTTGTGAGCCCCCGGCGGCGTTGGGGGGGGCAGCGGGCCGCCCCGGCAACCACAGGGCGGGGCGGCAAAAAAAAAACAGGGCGCAACCCCCCC
>JANMRV010000708.1:0-6949 GCA_031388685.1 Planctomycetota bacterium | reverse complement strand
GCTCGCTTTTCAGGAAGCCGTGGCGCGCGGGTATCGCCGCTATGCGCAATTGGATCCGCGCGCGCAAATCGTCGCGGCCGATGCCGAGGCGGAAGTTGTCCACCAGCGAGTCCTGGCCTGCGTCGAGCACTGGTTCGTGGAGCTGCGCGCACGTGACTGATCAAGACGCACCCTGGCCGCTGCGGGGCCACACGGAGATCGTCGCCGGGCTGTGGCGCGCTGCGCAAGCACAGCGTCTTCCGCACGCCTTGCTGTTCCAAGGCCGCGAAGGCCTCGGCAAATTTCGCGCGGCGCGCGCGCTCGCCCAGGGCCTGTTGTGCGCGAAGGGACCGCGCGAAATCGGCCCCTGCGGAAGCTGCGGACCCTGCAAGCGTTTTCTCTCCGACGGTCATCCCGATCTTTTGGTGATCGATCCGCCGCGCGAGATCGACGAGCAGATCCGCGTCGGCTACATCGTCAGCCGCGCAGGCCAGGGCGAGCCCGACAATCCCGCGGACAGTTTTCTGGCGCTCAAGCCCCAGGAGGGCGGCTGGCGCATCGTGATCGTGCGGTGCGCCGAGCGCATGGTCGAGCAGGCACAGAACGCGCTGCTCAAAATGCTCGAAGAACCCGGCGAGGCCGTGCTGTGGATCCTGGTCTGCGAGCGCACGGCGGAGTTGCTGGCCACGATTCGAAGCCGCGTGGTGAGCGTGCGCTTTTGCGCGCTGCCAACCGCCGACTCGCTCGCGGTGCTGTGCGAGCACGGCCTGTCCGGCGACGAAGCCGCGCGGCTCTCGCGCTGGAGCAGTGGATCTCCGGGCGCCGCCCTGGCGCTTTCCGAACGCGGCGTTCCACAGCTGCGGGCCGTGCTGGTCGCACTCCTGTGCGGCGAAGCAGCGCCCGGCGCGGCCGCCGGCGCGTTGGCCCTGGTCGAGGGTCGTTTCGAAGGCAAGACGCCGACCGGCAGGGAGCGCGAACGCGCCCGCTGCGTGCTCGACCTGTGCGTCGCGCTCCTGGGCGACATCGCGCGGATGTGCGCCGGCGTACCGGCTGTGCGACTGCCCCACGGCGATCTCGAGGCGCAGCTTTGCAAGATCGTCCTGGCGAGGCAGCCCATGCTGCTTTCGCTGGCCGTCGAGCGTCTGGCTCAGCTGCGCGCGGACATCGAGCTCAATCTGGATCCGGGCATGGCGCTGGAGCGCGCCGCGCTCGTGCTCGCCGCGCGCGATCCTGCAGGCGTGGTTTGTTAGGATCGCGAACTGCCCGAGCGAGTGCACCGCGCGCTCAGGCTCACGAAGAACGCCGATGAACGAGGCCTTGCGCAAGCTCGCACTGAGCGACGGACGTTACTCGCCGGAAGCCTTTCGTTTCCTGTACGAGTCGCTCGAGCACGCGCTGCGTCTGACCGGACGCGAAGAAGCTCAGGGAGCCGATCGGCACGTCAGCGGTCGCGAAGTGCTCGAAGGCATGCGCGTCTGTGCCGCGGCGCAATTCGGTCCGCTCGCCGCGCACGTCTGGCGATCGTGGGGTGTGCGCGAGAGCCTTGACTGGGGCCGGATCGTGTTCCTGCTCGTCGAGCAGGGCATGCTGAAGCGGCAGGAAGGCGACAAGATCGAGGACTTTTCGGACAACTTCGATTTCGACCAGGTTTTCGAACATAGTTATCGCCCGCAGGTGCCCAAGCTCGACTTCGGCGCAAAAGAGAACTGAATGATGGACCCGAAGGCCTCGATGCGGCGACGCTGGATCCTGGGCGGACTGTTCGTCCTGCTCGTGTGGTTCTCCTGGAGCGTGCGCTCGGTGCTCAATCCGCTCCTGCTCGCGTACCTGCTGGCCTACGTACTCACGCCGCTCGTCGCGCGACTGGAAAAGCGCGGCTTCGGCCGCCGCAGCGCGGTCGGGGTGATCTTCACGACCTTCGCATTGTCGATCCTGGTGGTCGGCTTCGCGGTGACGATTCAAGCGCAGTCGTTGTGGACGGACATGTCTCAGCCGGGCGGAGTGCTCGATCAAATCGATGCGCGCCTCAGCGAGGGGATCGGGCAGACGTACCAGTACCTGGGCAAGTGGGGCTTGTTCGACGCGAGCGCGCAGCCCGCAGGAACCCGGCCAGGACTCCGCGATCTGCTCGCGCAGCTGAACCAGATCTCGAGCGAAGAGCTCGACCTCAGCGGGGCGGGCAAGGCCGGGATGAAAGCCGCCGGCGGGGCGCTGATCTTCGTCCGCGGCTTTTTCGGTTCGCTGTTCTCGCTCGTCACGCTGCTTTTCCTGCTGCCGATCTACACCTACTTCATGATGTTCGAGCTCGAGCGCATCCACGCGTTCGTGATCAAGTACGTGCCCAATCGCAACCGCGACATGGTGCTGTCGATTGCGCGGCAAATCGGCCTGGTGCTGAGTTCGTTCCTGCGCGGCCGCATGCTGATCAGCCTGCTCAAGGGCGCGTTCATCACGCTGGGTTTGTGGCTGATCGGCGTGCCCTACGCGTTGCTGCTGGGCCTGGTTGCCGCGCTGTTGTCGCTGATCCCGGTGGTCGGACCGCTGGTGGCCTTCGTGCTGGGCGCGGTGCTGGCGATGCTCAAGTTCGATCTCTTCGAAGCGCTCTGGCGCACCGGTCTGATCTATCTGATCGCGGAGATCCTCGAGGGCTATGTGCTGACGCCGAAGATCCTGGGCGAGAGCCTGGGTCTGCACCCGGTTGTCGTGCTGGCGTCCTTGACCATAGGCGGTGCCGCGCTCGGCATGTTCGGCATCCTGCTCGCGCTGCCGATCGCCGCCACAGTGATCATCCTGACCCGCGAACTTGTGCTGCCGGCGCTGTCGAAGACGACGCAGGAATTGCGTTAGGTGCCTGGCACTTTCAACGATTCGAGTACGAATCGATGAAAGAGCAGGGCACCTAGTGCCCGCCGCCGTCCAGCGAGGCCTGCAGGAGTTCCTGCAGCCGCTCCAGCAACTCCGGCGACAACTTCCCGTCCGCCTTCTTCGCCGCGCTCAACTGGTCGATCGTGTCCTGCACGGACCTGCGCTCGATCTTCGCGATCTGCACGCGGCCGAGCGCCGAGGGCGGAATCGCCGACTTGTACTCTTCGATGTCCGCGGGCGTCTTGCCCTGCTTCTCGAGCACGATTCGGATCGCTTCTTGGAGCTGCACGTCCTCGACGAAATCGCCGCCGGGGAATTCCTTGCCGCGCAGGTCCTGGATGCGTTTGCGCAGATCGATGCGCACGAGTTGGCGCACGTCGTCGGGTGCCAGCGGTGTGCCGAGCGAAGTCACGAACTCCTCGAAATCCGGGTAGCGCCTGGCGTCGCGCTGATCGTTCTCGGCGAGCTGGCCGAACAACTCCTTGTTCGCCTCGAAGTGCGCGTCGACGTAACCGCGAACCTTCTTCGAAGCCTGCAGACGAACCATTTCTTCGATACGCCACGCTTCATAGATGCGCGCTTCGACCTTGACGTCGGGATCGACGCCGCCCTTGTTCAGAATGTTGCCGTCCTTGTCGAGCTCGCGGTGAATCGAGCGGCCGGAAGGCAACAGGTAGCGCGAAATCGTCAGCTTGATGTGCGGCGCGAAATCGAACTCGCCGTTCTTGTTCCAGTCCTTGGTCAAGGCTTCCCAATTGTCGTGGCGGCCGTTGCCGTTCTCGTCCTTGTACTCGTCGTCGCGCAAGCCGGGCACGCTCAGGAGTTTTTGGACCGAGCCCTTCCCGAAGCTGCGTTGGCCGACGATCGTCGCGCGCTGCTGATCCTGCAGAGCGCCAGAGACGATTTCGGAGGCCGACGCGCTGAAGCGATTGACGAGCACCGCCATTGGCATGTCCATCGGCACGAGCGGCGGGCCCTTGGTCTCGCGTTTCTCGGAAGGCTCGACGCGACTCTCGGTGCGCACGACGAGTTTGCCCTTCTGCAGGAAAGGCGACGCGACCGCGACGGCTTCGTCGAGCAGTCCGCCCGGGTTGTTGCGCAAGTCGAGGATGATCGCCTGCATGCCCTGCTCCTCGAGTTTCAGGATCGCCTCGCGCACTTCCTGCGAGGCAACTCGCGAAAACTCCATCAGCGAGATCAAGCCGACCTTGCCCGGCAGCATCTGCCATTGCACTTGCGGAATCTCGATCGTCGCGCGCTCGACCTCGATCGCCATGTCTTCGCTCGGCCGGTCGATCTTGCCGGGTTCCATGCCGCGCCGCCAGATGTACAGCTTGACCTTGGTGCCCGGCCGGCCCTTGAGCTTCTTGATCACGTCCTCGGAGGTTTCGCCGATCGTCGGCCAATCGTCGATGCGCACGATCTTGTCTTCGCTGACCAGGCCGGCCTTGTAGGCGGGGCCGGAGTAGATCGGGTGCGTGATCGTGAACAGGTTGTCTTCGCGGTCGGTCTGCACGTAGGCGCCGATGCCGCCGTAACCGCCTTCGAGCTGCTGCTCGAAGCGTCCGAAGTCCTTCGAGTCCATGTACGTCGAGTGCTCGTCCATGCTGTGCAGCATTCCGTTCAACGCCGCGTCGAGCAGATCCTCCGGCTTGACCTTGTCGCCCTCGAGATGGCCCTTGCGAATGACGTTCATGACGGTCAGGAAGACTTGCGTCGGATCGTTGCCGTCGATCAGCGCACTCTCGGCGGGCTTGGCTTCGTACAACTCGGCCTGGCGCTTGAGGGTCGAACTCCAGTGTTCCTCGCTGCGCGCCGTTTCCAGATAGGCATCGGCCATGCGGCCGCGCTCGCCGGGCACCGAGGCCATGCGCTTCAGCTCGTCGCGCAGTGCGCCGGTGATTTCGGCGTGCGTTCTCGCCAGCGCCAACGCGCCCAACTGGCGCAGCTCCGGATCCAGCGAAACCAAGCAGCCGTTCATCAAGCGCCAGGCGTTGCGCCGGTCTTCGCCGCTGCCCAGAACGTGCACGCTCATGGCGCTCTCCAAGCGCAACTCAGGTGCGCGCGCGCCGTCCTCGGAGATCTTTGCCAGGGCGCCGACCAGCGTTTCGCGCTCGTCCTCGCCGAGCGTCTTGAAGTGCGGATCCGCACTGAGCTGGACCGCCGTCATGACCACCTCGGGCGTGGACGATCCGAGCAGCGGCGTCAGCACGTTCGCGAGCTTGGCCGCATCGGGATCGTTGGCCTGCAGGCGCAAACCGATCGCGAAGAGTTTGCCGCCGGCATTGAGCTTCGCGTCGGCGAGCAGCGGATCGACCGCCGCGGCGAGATCCTGGCCCTCGATCTGGCGCGAGAGGTCCGTGAGCGCGCGCACCTGACGCCAGAGTTCTTCTCCGGGACGCTCGCCGACCTTGGCGGCCTGCTCCTGAATCAGACGGGCGAGGTCGGGGCCCTGCTGGGTGCGAACCGCGAAAGCGGCGGGCACGACGGCGAGCGGCGCGAAGATCAGGAAGCCGAACAATATGGGTCGGAGCATGTGGAGCTTGTTGAGGAGGGCGGCGGGTCGGCGTGAGTGTAGGACCCGACGGCGTGGTTGCGGTGTCGGCACTAATGTAGGCTCGGCTTGGGGGATGCGATCACGGGTCTCGTAAAACCTGCGCTCTCGCCGCCCCCGAGCGCCACATCACCCGGATATCGGTTCTGAGAAGGTCCACAGCTCCATGGTCGGCAAGAATCCGAAGCAGAAGTCGCAACGCAGTGCCGTTTCGAGCGCTTGGAGCCACGTGGTCCAGGGCGCGCAGGGCCCGCAGGCCGCGATGGTCGACGTCTCGTCGAAACCCGTGACCCTGCGCGAAGCCACCGCCCGGGCGGTGCTGCGTTTTCCGGTCGGACTGCTCGCGGAGTTGCTCGCCGGCCGAGGTCCAAAGGGGCCGTTGCTGGAGACCGCGCGCACGGCCGCGATCCTGGCGGCCAAGCGCACCGGCGATTTGATCCCGATGTGCCATTCACTGCCGCTCGACTTGGTCGACGTCCATTTCAGCCCGCTGGACGAACAGCGCCTCGAGATTCGCTGCCGCGTAGCCTGCACCGGGCGAACCGGCGTCGAGATGGAGGCGCTGGTGGGGGCGACCCTGGCGGCGCTCACCGTCTACGACATGTCCAAGGCCAGGAGCCATGAAATCGAAATCGAATGCGCGCAGCTCGTCGAGAAGCGCGGTGGTCGCTCCGGACACTGGGTCAACCCACGCGCCGGCCGCTCCTGAGCAATTGGGTCGGGGCCTTTTCCGGCGGGCGCGGGCTGCGGGAGTTCGTGACCCGGCAGTGCCCCGCCCGTGCCGTCCCGGGCCAACAGCCAGCCATGCAAATCCGACTGATTCAGCGCTTGATCGCTCTCATGCAGAAGGGCGATGTGACCGAACTCGAGCTCGAGGATTCTTCGGCGGGCCTGCGCGTTCGCCTGCGCCGCGGTCCGGAGGCGGCGGTCGCTGGGACTCCGCTGGTCCATGTCACGCAGGCCGGTGCCGCCCCCGGTCCGCTGCCGACGCAGGCCGCCGTGGCCGCCGTGGCCGAACCGGCGAGTCCGGTTGCCGCGGTTGTGGCCGGAACGCCTTTCCCAAGCCCGATGGTCGGGACCTTCTACCGCGCTTCCTCGCCGGATGCCCAGCCCTTCGCCCAGGTCGGCGTGAGCTTCGGACCGGATACGACGCTCTGCATCATCGAGGCCATGAAGGTCATGAATGAAATCAAGGCCGAATCCTCGGGCCGCGTGATCCAGATCCTCGTCCAGAACGGGGAGCCGGTCGAATTCGGACAGCCTTTGTTCCTCGTCCAACCGAACTGACCTGCGCGGCATGTTCAAGCGCATCCTGATCGCCAACCGCGGCGAGATCGCGCAGCGGGTCATTCGCACCTGCCGCGAAATGGGCATCGAAACCGTCGCGGTGTATTCGCAGGCGGACGCTGATGCACTCTACCTTCGTCAGGCCGACGAAACGATCTGCATCGGTCCGGCCCAGGGCGCGCGCTCCTACCTCAATATCCCCTCGATCATCTCCGCGGCGGAAATCGCCGACGTCGAAGCGATTCACCCCGGATACGGCTTCCT
>JANMRV010000702.1:0-2496 GCA_031388685.1 Planctomycetota bacterium | reverse complement strand
GCCCGCGTGTTCGAGTCCGCGACCGAACATCACAAGCGCAAACCTGACCTCGAGCGCCTGGCGCGCGCGGGGAAATAGCCCATGAGCACCCTGCAAGCAGAAATCGGCTACGTCTCGCCGAAGACGGGAGCGCGCTGGATCCCGGTGATCGGACTCGAAGTGCACTGCCAGCTGAAGACCTGGACCAAGCTCTTCTGCGGCTGCCGCAACGAGTTCGGCGCAGGCCCAAATTCGCGCACCTGCCCGGTCTGCACCGCGCAGCCCGGCGCATTGCCGGTGCTCAATCGCGAAGCGCTCGAACTCGCGCTGCGCACGGCGCTGGCGCTTGGAGCGGATGTCGCGACGCATTCGAAGTTCGATCGCAAGAACTACTTCTACTGCGATCTGCCCAAGGGTTATCAGATCAGCCAGTACGACCAACCGTTCTGCAAGGGCGGCGGCATCACCTTGGAAAGCGGCAAGCGCATACGTCTGACGCGCATCCACCTCGAGGAGGACGCCGGCAAGGCGATCCACGATCGCGGCGACAAGACGCTCGTCGATCTCAATCGCGCGGGAGTTCCGCTGATCGAGTCGGTCAGCGAAGCCGACATGCAGACGGCCGAGGAGGCCTTCGAATATCTGAGCGCGCTGAAATTGCTGCTGCAGTACGTCGGCGCCAGCGACTGCGACATGGAGAAGGGCTCGCTGCGCTGCGACGTCAACATCTCCGTGCACCCTGAGAATGAACCCTGGCGTACGAAGGTCGAGCTCAAGAACCTGAATTCGTTCAGCAACGTGAAGGCCTCGATCGAGTTCGAGATCCGCCGTCAGGTCGAGGCCTACGAATCGGGCAATCCCGCGTTGTATCCCGTACAGGAAACACGCCAGTTCGATGCGCTCCAAGGCGTAACGCGCAGCCTGCGGCGCAAGGAGGACGCGCACGACTATCGCTACTTCCCCGAGCCGGATCTGCCGCCGATCACGATCTCGCGCGAAACGCTCGAGCGCCTGCGCGCGCTGCTGCCGGAGTTGCCCGCGGCGCGCCGCGAGCGCTATCAGAAGACCCTGGGTCTTTCGGCCTACGACGCAGGCGTGCTGACCAGCGATCGCGCACTGTCGGATTTCTTCGAGGCCGTCGTGCGGCTCTCGAACAAGCCCAAGGAAGCGTCGAACTGGATCTCGAACGAATTGCTGCGCAATCTCAAGGATCCCGAGCTTGGCCCCAAGTCGATCGACGAATTGCCCTTCCGCCCCCACGACATGGCTGCGTTCATCGGCCTGATCGAATCGGGTTCGATTTCAGGGCAAGCGGGGCGCAAGGTCCTGCGCGCGATGTTCGAGACCGGCAAGTCGCCCAAGGAACTGGTTCAGTCGCTCGGCCTCGAGCAGGTCAGCGACAGCGCCGCGCTCGAAGGCTGGTGTCGCGAAGCCCTGGTCGGCAAGGACAAGATCATCGCGGACGTGAAAGCGGGCAAGACCAAGGCCGTCGGCGCGCTGGTCGGCCCGGTCATGAAAGCCTCGAAGGGCAGCGCGAATCCGCAGGTCGTGCAGGAGATCCTGCTGCGCCTGATCAGCGATTCGTAGGGGTCAGACACCTATCACTTGCAGCTGAAGCGATAGGTCTTCTTGCCCTCGAGGGTTCGCACCTGCTTCAGGGTGATTGAAGACTCGCCGATCGCGAACGAACTCGTCTGTGTCGACTCGAGGGTTTGCGCGCCATCGCAGCGCAGCGAGTGGAAGTGACCCGCGGTCAGGTCCCAGAGCAACTCGCCCTCCAGCTCGGTCGTGAATTCAGTCGCTTCCTGCGCGCTCGGCCCGTCGCCTTGCTTGAGCTCGCGTTCGGTGAGCGTGCTGAGCTTGCCTTCGATCGCGATCACGCCGACCTTCACGCCGTCCTCGTCGCGCGTGCCCTTGTACGTCGCCTTGAGTTCGCCCTTCACCTCGGGGCGGGCCTCCTCGGCATTCGACTCGGCTTCCTCGTCCGCATCCGCGGGGTGATAACCCATCGGCCCGGACGGCTCCTGCAGATTGTGGAACTCCGCGGCGGGAATCGTCCAGCTGTCGCCGTCATCGACGTTTTTGCCCGGAAGCCAGCCGCGGAAGTCCGCGTCCTCGACCATCGGCTCGAGCAGCGCGTCGTCGCCCTTGTCCTCGAACCACTCGACTTCGAACTTCTCCGCTTCGGAATTCCAGGTAAAGAGCACGCTCTTCCCGGCGAGGCCCGACTCGTTCTTGAGCGTATTCTCCTCGGCACCTTCCTGGTCACTCTCGAACTTGATCGAGTTTTCGATGCTGGTGAAGCTGCGCTTGAGCCTTTCCGGCCGACCCTCGCCCGCGGCGATCGTCAAGTCGCTGAACTCGATCGTCTCGTCGTCGACGATCTTGTAGCTTTGATCCGGGATCTCGGGTTCTTGAGGACCGTCGGGGCCATCGATCGTCACCTTGAAGTCAACGAGGCTCATTTCCGAATGCTGCACGAAGCGCTTCTCGAGCGTGCGCTCGGCCAGCGCGCGG
>JANMRV010000022.1:0-3138 GCA_031388685.1 Planctomycetota bacterium | reverse complement strand
CCAGCGCCGCGAGATCTTCGCCGACGGAAGGCCCGCGCGCTTCGCCAAATCCTCGGCTTCCTCGAGAGTGAACGCCGCCGCAACGCTCAGCGGTCCGTCCTCGAGGATCAGCGGGTTGCGCGAGAACAGACGCGTGACGAGCCAGGTCAGCCGCATCCCGGCCTGCGAGCGCAACAGGTCCTGCACAATGACCGCGCGCGCCGCCGCCGCGTGCATCTTTGCCAGCAGCCCGATTGCGTCCGGCGCGGACAGATGATGCAGGAACAGCGAGCACGTGATCACGTCGTAACCCTGCGGCAGCGGATCGCGCAGCGCGTCCATCACCATGAACTGCGGCTGCGTGCGCAAGTTCGAACGCGCCACGCGTTCGCGAGCGTACTCGACGGCGAGCGATGAAATATCCGCGCCATCGACGATCCACGGCACGCCATCGCGCTCGGCTCGCTCCATCAGCCGCATGGGCAGGTCGCCGGCACCCGTCGCCAGATCGAGCACCCGCAGGGGCCCGAGTTTCGCCGGCTTGATCCGCAGCAGTTCCGTCGCGATCGTCCGCGTGCCCCCGGCCAGGCGATTGAACGAGGCCAGCTGCTCGAGCGCCTTGCGGTGCAGGACCGGATCCAGCCCCGGCCCGTCCATGAGCTCAGGTTCCAGGCGTCTTGTGGCGAGATTCCAGGCCGGCACGCTGGCCCTATACCACGACTGGGACGGCCGCCACGCCCGAAAACCCGCCGCTTCAGCCCGGGGCGGGGGCGGTCGACGAAGCCTGGGCCCTCCTTATGAAGAAGCTCTACCGTCTGCTGCCCCTGGCCGTTGCCCTGGCGCTCGCCGGAATGGCGCTCGGCGATGGCGCCGGTCAAGACGTCGAAGCGGCGCCCTCCGGCACCCCGGTCGAGCTGCGCGCCGTCGCGTTGAAGCCACTGGAGTTCTTGGGCCGCGAGTTGCGCTTCACGATTCAGATCGAGAGCCAGCCCGCGGATTGGAACCCTTTCCTGACGCGGTTCGGCACCGAGGACTACCGCGCGGTGATTGCCTGGGGCGACGAGCAAAGTCTCTGGGAGCAAGCGGACTACGACAGTCCGCCCGCGACCCTTTTCGCGAGGCGCGGCGGCGCCGTCGAGCCGGTTCTGCTCCGTGCACATCGCTACGACCGATTCGAAGCCAGCGGAATCGTGCGCCAGGTCCTGGCCGGGCGGCCATGGATCGAGCTCACCGATCTGCGCCCGCTCGACGAGCACTTCTCCGAGGGCAGCATGATCCACGCTGCGCGCGGGGTCGAATTGATGGCCGCCGAACATTGGCAACTCGCCGCGCAGTCCTTCGAACGCGCCCTGGCCAGCAACCTGCCTGCTCGCGCCCGGGAAGCGCTGGTCCGCCTGCAAAGCGAATGTGCCGGTCACGCGCCCGCGCCGATCGAGCTGCCGGCGAAAAAAAAACACCGTTAGTGCGGATCAGCGGCCTCGTGGGCCAGTCGTAAGATCGGGTAGCCTCCCTTGGGTTGCCACGTCCGCCGCGCAAGGCGAGACTCGACTCCGCCGATGCTCGTAGAACTTTCGATTCGCAAGATGGCCCTGATCGAGGAGTGCACGCTCTCCTTTGGTCCGGGGCTCAATGTCATCACCGGGGAAACCGGGGCGGGAAAAAGTCTGCTCGTCGGTGCGCTGGAGCTCCTGCTTGGGCAACGTCCGCGAGCGGGTCTGGTGCGCGCCGGCTCGCGCCAACTTTCGGTCGAAGGCCGCTTCGTGCTGAGCGCCGGAGACGAGCGCCTGAAGAAGTGGCTGGAAAAGCACCTGCCCGAAGTCGTCGACGATTGGGAAGGCGATGAAGCCGAGCGCGAACTCGTGCTCGGCCGCAGCGTTTCCGACGATGGAAAGAGTCGCGCCTACGTGAACAACCGGCCGGCGACGCTGCGCACGCTGCGCGAGCTTGCGGCGCGGCTGATCGAGATCCACGGCCAGAACGATCACCAACGCCTGCTCGATCCGAGCGAGCAGTTGCGGCTCGTCGATACCTTCGGCGAGCTCGATCACGACGTGCACACGTACCGCGTCGCGCGCGAGCACTGGATTCAACTCGCGGAAAAACTCGGTCGCCTGCGCAGCGAGGAAAGCGATCGGCGCGATCGCCTGGACCTGACTCGTTTCCAATGCGCGGAAATCGAGGCCGCGAAGGTCGACGTCGTCGAGCGCGTCGAACTCAAGGGCGAGCGCGATCTGCTGCGTCACGCCGACGGTTTGCGCGAGGCGCTCGGCGGGCTCGTCGAGGAATTGTCGGAGTCCGAGGCGGCGTTGCTCACGCGCTTGAAGCGCGCGCAGCGTGTGCTCGAAGCTCACGCTCGCGATGTCGGCGCCTTGAGCGCGCCGCGCGACGAACTGGAGCAGGCGGTGATTCACCTCGAAGAAGCCAGCCGTGCATTGACCAGCATCGCGCATCGCGTCGAGCGCGATCCTGCGCGCCTAGAGAGCGTCGAAGAGCGCCTGCTCGAACTCGAGCGCCTCGAACGCAAGTACCGCACCGATGCCGCCGGACTCGTCGCGATCGCTGCGGAGTTGCGGATCGAGATCGACCGCTTGGTCGGCGAAGAGCATTCGTTGCAGGACCTCGGACCGGAAGTCAGCGCGGCGCGGGCGAAATTGCTCGAGCACGGCGCTCATTTGCGGCGCAAGCGCAAGGCATTGGCAGCGAAGCTCAAGCGCGCGGTGAAACACAATCTCGCCGAACTCGGCCTGGAGCGCGCGGAATTCGACTTGCGCTTGGGCCAGCGAGTTTCAGACGACGAGTCCGAGCCGATCGGCGCGGGCGTCGAGAGTGAGGAACCGAAAGGCGCCGAAACCGTCGCTCTGCACGCTCCCGACTCGTTCGAAGCCGATCGCGCGCGCTTTGGCGAACGCGGCATGGATCGCATCGAGTTCCTGCTGGCCGCGAATCCCGGCGAAGGACTTTCGCGTCTGCGCGACGTCGCCTCGGGTGGAGAAACGGCGCGCATCATGCTCGCGCTGCGCAGCGTGCTCAGCGGTGCCGACAAGGATCGCGCGCTAGTCTTCGACTAAATCGACGCCGGCGTCGGCGGCCGCCTCGGCCCCGCGGTCGGCGCGCATCTGCGCCGTATCGCGGCCAAGAATCAAGTCCTGTGCGTCACGC
>JANMRV010000696.1:0-1746 GCA_031388685.1 Planctomycetota bacterium | reverse complement strand
AAGAGGCCCGTGTTCGCGGCGATGCTGATCGCGACCTTGGTCGTCGTCGGCGCGTACAGCTACCAGCGCCTGCGCGTCGACCGCTTCCCGTCGGTCGACCTGCCGACCGTGGCCGTGCGCACCTCGTTGCCGGGCGCATCGGTCGAGGAAGTCGAGACGCTGGTCAGCCAGCGAATCGAGGAGGCTGTCAACACGGTCGACGGCATCGATCAGCTGCGCTCGATTTCCACCAATGGCTCGTCGCTGGTGATGCTCACGTTCACGCTCGAACGCGACATCGACACGGCCGCCCAGGACATTCGCGATCGTGTCGCCGGCGTGCTGCGCGAGCTGCCGCGCGACATCGAGGCGCCGATCATCTCGAAGTTCGACAACGACCAGACGCCGGTGATCACCTTCGCGCTTTCGGCGCAGCGGCCGATTCGCGAGTTGTCGGAGATCGCCGACAAGCTGATCAAGCCGCAGATCGAGAACTCGATCGGAGTCGGCGAAGTGCGCCTGGTCGGCGCGGCCGAACGTGCGATCAACGTCTGGGTCGATGCCAAACGGCTGGAAGCTTTTCACCTGCCGATCTCGGCCGTCGCGGATGCGCTGCGGCGCCAGAACGTCGAGGTCCCCGGCGGCAACGTCACGAATGCGGAGCACGAAAGCGTGCTGCGCACCATGGGGCAGGTCGCGAATCCGATCGATTTCGCAGGGCTGGTCGTGGCCAGCATCGACGGCAGGCCGATTCACCTCGGAGATCTGGCGCGCGTCGAGGATGGCACGAAGGAAGTGCGCTCGCTTTCGCGCCTGAACGGCGAACCGTGCGTGACCCTCGAAGTCCGCCGCCAATCGGGCGCGAACACCGTCGAGGTGATCGACGGCGTCAAGGCGCGGCTCGAGCGACTGGCGCCCGATCTGCCGAGCGACCTGCAGATCACGGTGATCCGCGACCAGTCGCGTTTCATCCTCGCGGCGCTGCACGAGATCAAGACGCACCTGGTGCTCGGCAGCGTGCTGGCGAGCTTGGTCGTGCTCGTGTTCATGCGCTCGTGGCGCGCGACCTGGATCGCGGCCATTGCGATTCCCTGCTCGACGATCGCGAGCTTCGCTGTCATGGACGCTTTCGGTTTCACGCTGAACAGCGTGACGATGCTGGCGCTCGTGCTGATGGTCGGCATCGTGATCGACGATGCGATCGTCGTGCTCGAGAACATCTTCCGCTTCGTCGAGGAAAAGGGCATGAGTCCCTTCGACGCGGCGCGCGAGGGCACGGCGGAGATCGCGCTGGCGGTGATGGCGACGACCTTGTCGCTGGCCGTGATCTTCGTGCCGGTCTCGTTCATGTCGAGCATCTCCGGCCGCTTCTTGTTCCAGTTCGGCATCACGGCGGCGGCAGCGGTCCTCGTCAGCCTGCTCGTCTCGTTCACGTTGACGCCGATGATGAGCGCGCGGCTGCTGCGCGCGTTGCCGAAACACTCGGGCGACAAGCCGCGCTCGCGCAGCGGCTTCTACGCCTGGATCGAGCGCGGCTACATGGCGACGCTGCGCGGTGCCATGCGCTTTCGCTTCCTCGTCGCGCTGCTCGCGTTGGGCGTGGTCTATTCGGCTGTACCGCTCTACGGCTTGGTTCGCCAGGAGTACACGCCGACCGAAGTCGACGAGGCGGAGTTCGAGGTCAACGTCTCAGGCCCTGACGGCGCGAGCGTCGCTGCCATGGACGGTGTGATGCGCGAAGTCGAGGAACTGCTGCGCACGACACCG
>JANMRV010000856.1:0-4401 GCA_031388685.1 Planctomycetota bacterium | reverse complement strand
TCGATCGTCTACTGCACGGCCAAGGTGAATTCCCTCGGTTGCCTGCCGGCGATCGGCTCGACCGGTTCGCCGAGCGCGACCAGCGGGTCCGGCTTCACGGTCCGGGCGACCAACGTTCGCAACCAGAAGCAGGGACTGCTGCTTTACGGCATCAATGGCCGCGCCGCGGCACCGTTCCAAGGCGGAATTCGCTGCGTCAATTCGCCGATCAAGCGCTCGATCCCGCTGAACTCCGGCGGCGCTGCGCTGCCGACGAACGATTGCTCGGGCGCCTACGCGATTGACATGAATGCCTTCGCCGTGGGTGCGTTGGGCGGTACGCCACTTCCGGCACTGCAGGTGGCTGGCACCGTGGTCAATTGCCAGTGCTGGGGCCGCGACCCTGGTTTCCCGGCGCCGAACAACACGACGTTGTCGGACGGCTTGGAATACACGATCTGCAACTGACCGGCAGCCGCGGCTCGCGGCGATCGAGGCGTTTTTGGCCTCGATCGCCGGCGAGGCGCATCGGCCGAGCGAAAGCAGTAGTCTCGCGGCCGTGCGACCAGTCCTCGGTGACGTCTCGGATCCAGCCATGACACTATTGCTCCTGCCTCTGCTTCTCGGCCTCGCCTGCCCGCAGGTTCCGCGCGAGGAAAAGCTCCCGCTGCAGATTCTCTACGCCGGCAACGCGGGCACGGCCTACAGCGCCGCGTGGGAAAAGTTCCTCGGCGAACACGCGACGCGCGTGAAGTTCATCTCCGGCCACGCGCTGCGACGCGAAGATCTCGCGGGCTTCGACCTGCTCGTGATCGATGGCGAAGTCACGTCGCATGACCCGGCCGGCCAGCTGCGGCTGAAGAACGAGAAGCTGTGTCTCGTGCTCGACGAGCTACAGGGCTTTCCCGTCGTGCTGATGGGCGGTCAGGGCGGCTTCGTCTCCGATGACCTGAAGCTCAAGACGTCCTGGGCCTCCGGCTGACTGTGCCTCTCCAACCGGGCCGTCGTGTTGCGGCCCGAACACGAGCTCTTCGCAAAGCCCTTCCCCGTCGCGTACCAGCTCGAGGAAACACCCTCTCCGGACAACTTCGCCAAGTGGAAGCCCGGCTTCGGCCCGACGCTCTTGACCTTCGCGATTTTCGAGGCGAGTAGCGGCGAGAAGGACGAGCCCGGCCTGGTCACCAGCGACGCGGGCTTCGAGGACGTGCCGGACGGCGAGCGCATCCTGGGCGGCATCAACATGAAGGGCCCCGATTACGCAGCGGTTGCGCGTCACGGCTCTTTCATGATGTGGGGCTTTCACTCGTTGCCGGAAAAATTCAGCGCCGCCGGGCGCACGCTCTATCTCAATACGCTCGCCTACGCGGCCGCCCACAAGGGTGCAGAGGTCGAGTCGCTGCGCCTGCGGCCCTCGCGCGTCGATCTCGAGCACTCGCTGACGATCTTCTTGCCGATGTACGAAGAGGCCGCGCGCAAGGCCATGCTCGAGCGGCACTACAGTGGCGAAACGATTCCCGACGCGGCGCTGAAAGACACGGCGGCCGCGAAAAAGTGGTTCGACGAGCGCGCGCCCTTCCTGCACCCGGCCGCGGACGGATCGGATTGGAACACGGCCTACCAGCTCGCGCTCGATCCCGAATGCAAGCAGCTCGGCCTGGCGAACGACTCGCTCGCATTCCTCGATACGCTCGCGCTGCGCCTGGCGAAGGACAAGCGGGATGCGCTCGCGGAGACGCTCGTCCGGCGCTATGTGCCCGATACCAGCGTCGCTGAGTTCGGCGCGTGGCTCGCCATGAACCGTGGCCAGCTCTACTTCACGGAGGCGGGCGGGTGGATCTGGCGCGTCAAGGGCACGCGCGCGAAGAGCACGGCCCTGCGCGTCCTCGACGCTGCGGGCAAGGACGAACCCGTGACCATCAAGGCCGAAACGAGCGAGACGCTGCTGACGATCACGCTGCGCATCCGCGCGGGTTGGCACCTGTACTCGCCGATGTCGGCGGAGGGTTTGCCGGTGAGTCTCGAGATCCTCGAAGGCTCGGCCTTCGAGGCCGCCGGCGAGGCGAACTTTGGGGACACGGCCGACGGCACTCTGCGCGAATACACGCAGATCAAGCTCCCGATTCGGCGCGTGGCACAGGGCGCTGGACTCTCGATCGATTTTTCGTACACGGCCTGCGACGAAAAATCCTGCAAGCCGACGAAGATCGTGCGCCTGACGCGCTGATCCCGTTCAGAGAGCGATGGCACGACTCAGTCGCGCATGCCTCGAGCGTCTCCCCGGGATTGAGTGCGCGCGATGACTGCCGCAGTCTCCGCGCCAGGCTAGCGAAGTCGCAGGTAGCTCGGGCAAGAACCAGGAGCCGTTGGACCTTCCGCGGTCAGCGCGTACCGTCTATTTGTCTCGAGCGGACTGCGTCGTTGCTCTAGCCCGCCGCGTCGAGCGATCCGTGAACATCCTCTCGACTCGCGGCAAGAGTTCGTAGGCGACCACCTGCTGACCGCGCAGATTGATGTGCAAGTCGCTCCAGTAGAGCTCCTGATCCTGCGCGCGAAATGCGGGACGCAGGTCAAGGGTTTCGACTCCGCGTTCACGAAGCGTCGTGAGCAACTGATCGGCCATGCGATTGCTCAACTCGAAGTCGGCGTCGGAGAGACTCAGGTTCGCCTTCGCCCGTGCGCGAAGTTCGGCCAACTTCGGCGACGGCAGATCAAACGCCGAAGGCAAATAGACGGCGATCCACTCGACGCCATTTTCTGCGCACAGCCGCTGAATCTCGCTCGTGGCAAACAGGGCCGCCTTCAGCGAAAGATCCATCTGATCGGGATTTTCGCGCAGGTAGAGCAACTGGTTCAGGCCCTGCGCCAGCGTCGCTTCCGGGAGCGCCTTGGCTGAGCTCAACTGCGTCCAATAGCCACGCGAGCGCGGCGGCGGAACTGTTCCCGCGTACAGGTGCTGAACCTTCAGGACCTCGAAGAAGTCGTTGCCACCGAAAAAGACAGAGACGAACACGTCGGGCTTGCGCGCGAGAAAATCCTCGAGCACTCCGAGATAGTTGTAGAACGAATAGCCGCTGACTCCGGTGTTGTAGACCTCGATGCTGTGGCCGTCGTGCCTTTGCGCGAGTTCAAGTTCGAGCCGGTTGCTGTAGGACTCAACGTTGTCGCACAGTCCGTCGGTATGCGAATCGCCCGCTACCAGGACGAAAAATTCCGGAGGGGCAATCGGGAATTCGTGGCTCTCGCGCGCGCCATCGCCGTTCGTCAGGCGCGTCCAGCGCCCGTTGGGGTGCTCCGGCCACGCGAACTCTTCGCGAAAGTTCGAGTGATAGCGATAGATGCGCTTTTGGTCATAGTCCATCGAGCCTGTCAGGTTCACTCCCAGCACGCGCGTAACCTCTTCGCGCGTGATCACGCGACGATGCGTTTCTCGAGCAGCGCCTGGAATGCCGCTTGGAAGTCGGAGTCCGCGCGGCTCGAGCAGGCGCGAAGTCCATTCTGCCTGCTGCGAGAACGAACTGTCGATGAGCCGAACCGCCGTCGGCCGCGGACGTGCTCGCCATGCGAGAATTCCCAGGCTCACGGCTAGCAACGAACCGAGCATCAACCCGATCCGCCGACCGCGACTCTCCCTGCTCAGCGACGACATTATTCAAAGGCTACCGGACCATGCACGTTGGTGGTATAGCTCTTGTATGCCCTCGCGGACTCTGTTCGTGCGCTGCTTCGGCGCGAGCGTGCTTGTATTGAGCCTGCCCGCATGCCGGCGGCCGGTCGATGTCAGGCGTCCCGATGGCTCGCTCTGGTATCGCGGGCTGGTCGTAGATGGCCTCGCGGTCGGAAAATGGATGCAGTGTTACCCGGGGGGACAGATCGAGTGGCGCGGCAGCTTTGTCGAAGGCAAGAAACAGGGTGAATGGCCGAGTTTTCACGCCAACGGCTCCGTGCGTGTCGTCTCGTTCTGGAGCGACGATCAGGAATCAGGCTCGTGGAAGGAATTCGACGAACACGGTGCAAAGTCGGTCGATGGCAACTACGCGAACGGTTTGCGCGTCGGAAAATGGACGGCCTGGCACGCCGACGGGTCGCTGGCGGTCGAACTCGAATACGTCGACGGCATTGCTGAAGGGAACGCGCTGTCCCGCGACGCTGTCAGCGGCGTGGTCACGCTCGGCCGCTACCGCGCGAATCTCCGCGACGGCACTTGGATCGAATCGTATCCCGGCGGCGGCAAACGCTCTGAGTGCGAGTATCGAGGGGGCTTGCGCGCCGGCCTCTCGAGAATCTGGATCGAGAGCGGCACTCTGATCGGAGAGTCGCACTTCGTGGGCGACCTGCGCGAAGGCGAATCGCGCGAATGGTGGCCGAGCGGAAAACAGAAGAGCCGACTCCACTGGTCGCATGGTCTGCTTTCCGGCGCGGCAC
>JANMRV010000843.1:0-3710 GCA_031388685.1 Planctomycetota bacterium | reverse complement strand
CCTACGAAACCGTGCGCGCCGTTGGAGCCACGCTCGACTAGAATCTCGCGCGATGGGCGCATCCTCATTCGATCACGACGCCGGGCGCAAGTTGCCGCCCTCGAGCCGGTTCGCGGCGTCGATCCTGCTGGCGATCGTGCTCGCCGGTGCCGCGACGTGGGCGATGTTCGCTGGGAACGTGCGGGCCGCCCCACCCCGTTCGAATCCCGGCGGCGTAGCTGCTGACACGGATTCCCCCGCTGCGCTCGTCCTGGCCGCCAAGTCCGGCAATGCCGAGTTGTTGGAGTCCATGTTGGCTCGCGGAGTCGATCCGGACGCCTGCGATGACAACGGACAGAGCGCGCTTTGCGCTGCGATTCGCGCGGGCGAGACGCAGATCGCGTGCCGCCTGCTGCTCGCCGGAGCCAAACTGTCGGACCGTCGCCGCACGCCGGCTGCCGAGCTGCATCTTGCCGCGGCCCACGACGATGCTGAACTGATCGACAGGCTCATCGACGCCGGCGCCGCGGTAGACCAACGCCTCGACGGCGAGGACCGCGGCAGCGCGTTACACGTCGCCGGCGAAAACGGGATGGAACATACGATCGCCGCGCTGCTGCGCGTCCGCGCCGACATCGACGCGCTGGATGGGCGCGGTTTCACCCCCTTGGCGCGCGCGGTGTTGCTCGCGCGAACGGCTGTCGTCAGGCAACTGGTCGAACGGCGCGCCAACCTGCGCGTCAAGGATTTGCGCGGACGGGACGCACTTCAACTGGCGTGCGCGGTTGGCGATGTCGACAGCGTGCGGGTCTTGCTGGCGGCCGGGGCCGATGCGCGGAGCGTCGACGAACATGGTTGGTCCGCCTTGCACCAAGCCGCGGCCCGCGGACGGATCGAAGTCGTCCGCGCACTCGTTGCCGTACTCGATCTGCGGAGCCTGAATGTGCGCACTTTGCGCGGAGCCACTGCGCTGCATCTAGCCGCGAGACGGGGCGATTCGGATTGCACGCGAGTTTTGCTCAACGCCGGCGCCGACGCACGCATCCGTGACATCGAAGGGCGGGTGGCGCGCGATCTTGCGCCGCGCGAGGCCGCGGACGATCCGTGGACTTCGCTGGGGCCCGCAGCCGTGACTCCCGTGCCGACTCGCCCGGGCGCTGTGCTGCTCGACTCTGCTGAACGGCACCCGCTGATTTTTGTCTGCTCGAGGTCACAAGCCACGTTGCGTGGGCCGCAGTTGCTCTTGGATCTGGCGATCTGGAAGGACGGCGCGGTAGTGTTCGCGCCGTGGAGTGCCGACGGGGCTCGCGACTACGTCGCCGGCGCGCTGCCGCCGGCCGCGGTGCAGAGCCTGCTGCTCGATCTAGAAGAGTGCGGTTGGCTCGACGATGCTGCTCCACCCGTCGATCCAGCGCAGCACGACTGCGTCGAACTCACGATCGAACGCGGCGGCGCACAAAAACGCATCGTTTGGGACGAGTTGGCTCACCCCGAACATGACGGCATCACCTTCAGCCGCGCCGCGTTCGCGGATTGGTCGCTGGGCCGATCGCTGGTCACCGACGTGTTGCGCGGCGCGCTGCCGGCTGCGACGCAAGCCATCTCATTCGTTCTCGTGCGCGGCAAATTCCGTGGCCTCGCCTTCGAGCACGGAGCGCACGCGGCCTGGATGGAATGACGCGAACGGAAACCGGCGACGCGCTATTTGCGCACGGCCTGGACGCCGAGTACGAACCAGCCGGTCAGAAACGCGACTCCGCCCAGCGGTGTCAGCGGGCCAAGCCACGTGGGTCCGCCGAGCGCAAGTCCGTAGAGCGAGCCTGAGAACAACACGATGCCGGCGAGCAGCGCGATGGCCGGCAGATTGCCGCCGGGAACTCGCTCGCGCCAGATGCCGAAGGCCACCAGCGCCAGTGCGTGCAATGCGTGGTAGTGCACGGCCGTGTTCCAGATCGCAAGATGCTCCGCGTCGATGCGCGCCTTCAAGGCGTGTGCGCCGAAAGCACCGAAGGCGATCGCGATGAACATGGCGAAAGCGCCGCAGGCGATCCATGATCGAGGCTTCATCGGGGCATTGTTGTTTGCGAAGCTTGCGTCGGAGTTCAGTTCGGATCGTGTCGCGGCGGTTCGCCCTGGATCGCGCTTTCGATGCCGGTCGCGAACGGATTGGACATCGGCAGTTCTAGGATTGGCGTCTGGCGCACAAGGTGATCGAACTCACGCCGTGAGCGCATTTCCTTTTCGACCAGCGCCTCGATGCGTTTGCAGCGCAGGCGGTCCGAGAGTCCGTGCAGGCCCAGACGCTTCCAATTCTCTTCGGGAATCAGGCGCTCGACCAGGCGCGCGAGCGAGTGAGGCAAGCTCTGGATCGTGCCGTGAATGCGATCGTTCTCGAACTCGTATGCCGCGCGCGCGCGCCACATCAGGCCGCTCGCCACCGCGGCAAATCCGCACGACCACAACGCCAACGTCGGTCCGAAGCGCATGCCCGTCGCGGGCAGGCCCATCTCGGTCGGGTCGAACGAGCCGAGTTGAATCCTCTTGATCGGATCGAGCACGCTCCAGGGAATCGAGGAGAGGATCGGGACAGAGATCTCCATCAATTGCCAGCGATGCTCGCTGCCCTGATAGGCGATCCACAGGCGCAGCAGCAGCATCAATGCCAGCGCGACGCAGGAACCGGGCGTCAGGATCGGGCCGTTCGATTTTTCCTCGGGTGCTCGGCGCGTGAGCAACCACAGCAGGATCAGGACTTCGAAGAACAACCAGCTTCCGCCGGGTGCGAGCACGCCGGCGACGAGGAAGGCGAGTCCGAGGAACGCGCTCGCGGTCGACAGCACGTCGAGTCCGTCGCGCGGCAAACTGGTGCGGCCCGCGCCCGCGAGCAACGTCGCCGCGAGCGCAACCACCGCTCCGATGCCGAGCGGCGCGAAGCCTGTACCGACGATGGCGCCGTCGCCGTCGAGTTGCAGCGCGAGCAGCACGCCGCCGATTGCGATCATGAGGCAAGCGAAGCCGAGTTGGCGCTCCGCGTTCATTTGCCGCACGCTCCGTCGACGTCGGGGAAGGCGAGTCGCGCTTCTTCGTCGGCGCCGGCGAGGAAGTCGTCGGCTTCCAGAAGCCCCATGAACGTGCGCGGATGGCGGTCCTGCAATGCGCGGCCGAATTCAGTCTGCGTCTTGGCTTGCAGGCCGCAGACCTCACGCATGAACGCACGCGCACGCGCGTAGGGCGCTTCGCTGCGGCTGAAAGTCCGCGACCGATAGGCCGCGCGCATCGCACGCGCATACAGGAGCGTCGCTGCGAGCGCAGGTTCGTGCAACGTCACGTCATCGCTCGATTTTTCCGCGAAATGCGCCAGCCAGTTTTGCAAAAGATCGCCGAGCCGTTCGGAATGTTCTGCTCCCAAGAACACGCCCGGCGCCCACTCCGTATGACGCGCGAGATCGACGAGCAAGACGAGCGCGGCCAATCCTTGCACCGAATCGCCGCGTTCGAGTTCGGCGAGCACGCGCTCGAACTCTTGCCCGCGCGGTGTCGCGAGCCACTCGAGCGTGTTCGGACATTCGCTCTGCGCGTGCAAGCCGGCCGTCGAGCGCGTCCAGGGCTCGCGCAACCCTTCGGGAAGCAGGGCCGCAAGCTCCGCCACGCGTTTCAGGCCGCTGGGCCCGAGGAATTGCAGCGGCGAGGCCAAGGCCGGCCGCTCGCTGCGCAGTTCCGGAGCGATCCGC
>JANMRV010000820.1:0-3099 GCA_031388685.1 Planctomycetota bacterium | reverse complement strand
TCTGGCGCATCGGCGCAAGCCGCCTGGGTTACGAGCACGTGCGCACGGTCAACTCGCTCGTCGCCAGGATTGGCGAGCTTGCGATCGGCGCCATCGATTCGATGACCGTCGAGGAAAGCGCCGTCTGTCCCAGCGACATCGGCACGCTGTTCGAACTCGTCGCGGCGGATCGTGGCGCGATCGCCGTGCGCGACCGCGCCTGGATGGATTGGCGTTTTTCGGAGCATCCGATTCACGACTACAGCTTCGGCGTTGTACGCCAGGGCGGCGCGTTGCGCGGCGTGGGCGTCTATCGGCAGGGCAGCTTCGCCGGCGAGCAGGGCGGGCTGGTCTGCGATTGGCTGGTTCCCAGCGCGGACGAAAGCGCGCGAGCGGCGCTGCTCGCTTGGTTTTGCGCTCGCGCCACGGGGAGCGGTGCGACGCAACTCATCGCGCTGCTCCCCGACACCGCCCCGGAATGGCTCGAGTTCCAGCGCGCGGGCTTTCGCGTGCTGCCCACCGACTACATCCTCGCCGCGCGTTGTTTCCGCGCGCCCTTCGATCGCGACTTCCTTTTCTGGCGCTGGTACTACACGCTGGGCGATACGGACCTCGTCTGATGGCCGACTACGAAATCCGAGCCCTGCGCGCCGGCGACGAGACTTCGCTGCTCGCGACATTCAATCACGTCTTTGGCGCGCGCGATCCAAGCTTCAAGCCGCGCACGTTGGCCGAATGGCGCTGGGCCTTCGAACAAAATCCCGCGGGTCAGCGTGTGTTCCTCGCGCTGCATCAGGGCGAAGTCGTGGCGCAGTACGCGGCGATTCCCGTGCGCGTCTGGATCGACGGCCAGACTCACATCTTCGCCCAGATTGTCGACTCGATGGTCCATCCGGCCCAGCGCGCCCGCGCGGGTCGCCCGAGCCTTTTCGTCGAGACCGCGCGCGCTTTTTTCGCCGCGTACGGGGGGCCGACGAAGGACTGGGTGCACTACGGCTGGCCGATCGCGCCGGTGCAGCGCCTGGGCGAGTACTACCTCGAGTACGACACGCTGCGCACGCAACTGGTGCTCGTGCGCGATCTCGCCGCGGCTCCTGGCGCGAGCAGGGCCGCGCGCGCAGCCGAAGTCTGCGAGATCGAACGCTTCGACGAGCAGGCGAAGTGGCTTTGGGATCGCTGCGCCGACAGTCTGCGCGTCAGCACGATCTGCGATTGCGCGCACTTGAACTGGCGCTTCGTGGATCACCCGCGCCAGCAGTACACGCGCCACGGCGTGCGCGACAACCAGGGCAGTCTGCGCGGTCTGTGCATCGCGCGCCGCGCCGATTTCGTCCAGCGCAACCTGTGGTGCATCGCGGAGTGGCTCGTGCCCGCGGGCGAAGTCGAAGTGGGGGAGGCGCTGCTCGAGCGCACGCTCGCGAGCGCCCGCCAAGCGAACGCGCAAGCCGTCGCCGTGATCCTGCCGGAATGGTCGATGTGGCATCGCTGGTTCCAGGAGCACGGTTTCCTGGCGCAGCCGACGCCCTATAGGACCGTGGCGCGGCCGTTTCATCCACGTTTCGACGTCACCTGGCTGCGTTCGAACTGGTGGTACCAGTGGGGCGATTCAGACCTCGTGTGATGGAACGGCGAGGTCCTGGATCGAGGCGCGCAAGTGTCGCGAAAACGACACCTGGAATAGAACGCGATGCGCACGCTATAAGAGACGCGTGCAATCCTATATCCAGGTCGGTCGAAGCTCAGTTCACGGGTTCCGCGCGCCGCGAACTCGGGTACTGACGCTGCTTCTGTTCGTCTGCCTTGCGCTGCTCGCGCACGGACAGGAGCTCGCGCCCAAGCCCACCCCAGCCAGCGCGGCCCTCGAGATTGCGCAATTGAAGATCTCAGGTCCCCTCGACGAGGGTACCCAGAGTCTGGTGCGACGCGGGATCGAAACCGCGAAGGCCGGTGCGCGGACTTTGGTGATCGAGCTGGACACGCCCGGCGGCGAGATGGAACTCATGTTCCAACTGGCGACGCAACTCGCCGACGCGAACAAGGACGGCGTGCAGACCATCGCCTGGATCCACGATCGCGCGTACTCGGCCGGCGCGCTGCTCGCGTTGTCGTGCGAGCGCATCTACATGCGCTCCCAAGGCGCGATCGGCGCGGCGTCAGTCGTGCAGCCGTCGCCCGGGGGCGGCATTCAATCGATCGAAGATCCGGTCGTGGCCGCCAAGGTGAATTCCGCCGTGCGTTCGGCTTTCCGAGCCTTCGCCGAGTCCCATGGACGTTCGCCGGCGTTGGCCGAAGCCATGGTCGACCGCATGGTCGGCGCCAAGCAGGTGCGCACCAAGGACGGCGAATTGCGCGTGCTGACGATCGACGAGTACGAGGAGCAGCGCACAGGGGAAAACGGGGTTCAACTGGTGCGCACGATCGCGGAGCGCGGCAATCTTGTGTCGCTCAGCGGTTCAGAGGCCGTCCTGTACGGACTGGCCGATGGCGTCGCGGATTCGATCGGCGACCTGCTCGGCATGATCGGATTCGCGGGCGCGAACATCGTGACCATCGAACGCACGCGCTCGGAGGACTTCGCGACCTGGCTGGCGGCGGTGCACTACGTGCTGATCGGCATCGGCGTCATGGCGCTGGTCGCCGAATTCAAGGCGCCCGGTTTCGGCTTCGCGGGCGTGGTCGCGCTCTTGTGCTTCGCACTGGCGCTGTTCGGAAACTACCTGGTCGGGCTTGCCGACGTGCCGCACCTGGTGGCCGTGGCCGCGGGCCTTGCCCTGGTGGCGGTCGAGTTGTTCGTGATGCCCGGGGCCATCTGGCCCGGCGCCGCGGGCACGGCGCTGGTCTTCGGAGGCCTGGCCTTCGCGCAAGCCGGCCCGAGCCTTTTCTCCTCGGAATTCGGCCGCGAAATGGCGCTCGACAGCCTGCTCAAACTCATGGGCGGCACGCTCGTGGCGCTGGCGCTCGGCGCCGTCATCTCGCGCTTTCTGCCGCGGACGCCGCTGGTCGGGCGCATGGTTCAAGGACCGACCCCTGCATTCGCGGGCGGCGCACCGGCGAGTGAATTCGTGCGTGCTCCGCTGCAGGGCGAGCGCGGCGTTTGTGCGACGCCGCTGCGGCCGGTCG
>JANMRV010000810.1:0-2803 GCA_031388685.1 Planctomycetota bacterium | reverse complement strand
CCGACAGCGAAATTGGTCGCCTGCTCACGGCGCTCGAGAAGAGCAAGGCGCTGAGCCGCACGATGATCATCGTGGTCGCCGATCACGGCGAAGAATTCCTCGAGCACGGCAACCTCAGTCACACGACGACGCTGTACGAGGAACTGCTCCACGTTCCGATGATCGTCGTCATGCCGGAAATGGGCGCGGAGAGCGGCACGCACCGCGACGACGTCGTCGAAACGCGCCGCGTGTTCAGCACGGTGCTCGAGCGCCTGGGCATCGACTTCGCGGTGGAGACGCGACCCAAGGGACTGTTTTCGGACGTCGTGTCGGCCCCCGACTCAGCTGTGCCCGCCGCGGCGGCCAAGCTCGTCGAAGGCAAGGCGTTTTCGATGCTCTGGTTGCCCGACGCGCAACCGAAGTGGGGCAGGCGCTTCCAGATCGCCAGTCTGCGAACCGCACGCTGGAAGCTGATCCATCATATGACGCGCGAAAAGTACGAGCTGTTCGACCTCAGCGTGGACCCAGGCGAGAAGCTGGAAGTCTCGGCTTCGCACGCGCAGGAATTCGCTGACCTGCGCCGCGAGCTCGACCTCTGGGTCGTCGAACAGAAAGTCCACGCCGGCGATTTGCCGCGCACGGACGCCCAAAGCGAGCACACTGCGCGCTTGCGAGCGCTCGGCTACATGTGAGCCAAGGAAGAACCAGCCATGAGTGATCCTGAATCCCTGTCCCGGCGCCGGATCCTCGGCACGGCCGCGGCAATTGCTTGCGGCGTTCCGCTGGTATCTGCCCAGGATCCCAAACCCGAGCCTGCTCCGCCGACTCCTGCAGCGCGGCCGTGCACTGTGATCCTGGTTCGACATGGCGAGAAGGCCACGGACGACCCGCGCGACCCGACCTTGTCGGAAGCCGGGAAGCTGCGCGGCGCGGCGCTCTTGCGCCTGCTTGGTGAAACCAAGATCACGCATGTGTGGACCAGCGAATTCAAGCGCACCCGCGATTTCGCCGCCGGCGTCGCCGCGAAACATGCGCTCGTCCCCGGGGTAGTTCCCGGCAAGGACCCCGCGGGGCTCGCCGCGCGCCTCGCCGCCTTGCCCGAAGGCTCGATTTCACTGGTCGCCGGTCATTCGAACACGCTGCCCAACGTGGCGAAGGCTCTCGGCGCGATGTTGACGAACCTGGTCAACGGCACGGACCTGCGCGACGACGAATACGATCGCTTCGTCGTGATCACGCTGGCGCACAAGGACGAGCCGTGCGCGCTGCTCGAGTTGCGCTACGGCGCCTGAGCCCTGGCTCAGCCGCCCGGGCCGCTGAACAGCGCGCGGTGCAGGCGCCGGATCGCCTCCGGCGCGGCGCTCTTCTCGACGACGACGCTCAGGTTGATCTCGTTCGCGCCCATCGAGATCATTTCGACGTTGATGTCGCCGAGCGCCGCGAAGATGCGCGCGGCCAGGCCCTTTGTCTGCTTGAGCCGCTCGCCGACCACGGCGACGATGGCGCGCTCGCGGGCAACTTCGAGTTTGGCGAAGCGTTCGAGGGAGCTGCGCAATTCGTCGAGCGGCGCGTCATGTTCGACGGTCATCGAGACGCTGACTTCCGCGGTGGCGACCAGGTCGACGCTGACTCCGAGGCGTCCGAAGACTTCGAACATGCTGGCCAGGAAGCCGCTCTGTTCCAGCATGCGCGTCGAAGTCACGGTCAAGACCGTGATCGGCCCGCGCGTGGCCAGCGCGGTGACCGGACGATTGCTGACGACATCGCCGCGGATGGTCGTGAATCGGCCTTTTGGCCGCTCGGTGTGACGCACGGTGACCGGAATGCCGGCCTCGACGGCAGGTTGGATCGTCGCCGGGTGCAGCACCTTGGCTCCGAACGCGGCAAGTTCTGCTGCTTCGGCGAAGGAGAGTTCCTCGATCGGCAGCGCTTCCGGCACGAGTCTGGGATCGGCGGTCAGCACACCTTCGACGTCGGTCCAGATCTGGACCTCGTCGGCGCACAGCGCCGCGCCGAGGATGGCCGCCGAGTAGTCGCTGCCGCCGCGGCCGAGCGTCGTGGTGACACCGGCTTCGGTCGCGCCGACATAGCCCTGCGTGACCACGGCGCTTCCGGGCGCGAGCAGGGGTACCAGGTGTTCCGCGACGCGACTCTTCACGAGTTGGGTACGCGGCGCGGCGCGCCCAAAGCGTGCGTCGGTGCACAGCACCAAGCGCGCATCGAACCAGCGCGCCGGAAGTTCTTCGCGCACGAGCAACGCGCTCAGCATTTGCGTCGACAAGAGTTCACCTTGCGCGGCGATCGCGTCCATCGAGCGCGGGCTGAGCTCGCCGAGCAGCGCCACCGAGTGCAGCGTCCGCTCCAGTTCCTTTTCCCGAGCATCCAGGGCCGCGCGCAATTCGGCCGGCAGCTCTTCGCCGAACAATTCTGTCGCGACGCTGCGATGGGCTTCGAAGATCAGGCGCGCCTCGCGCAGCGCTGTTTCCTGGTCGCCGGCCTGGGCCGCCTTTGCCGCGAGGAACAGCGCATCGGTGGTCTTGCCCATCGCCGAGAGCACGACCAAAGGCGCACAGGGCGACGCCTCGCGCACGAGCTGCGCCACGTCCCGCAGCCGCGCGGCGTTGGCCAGCGACGAGCCTCCGAATTTCATCACGCGTGTCATTCAGCGCAAGATAACGCAGAGGGGCACCTTTCCGCACGGCCGCTACCCGTCTCAACAAGGGCCGAACCTTGGAGTAGGCCCCGGCACGTTGCAGGATTACCCTGGGTCGCATGGAGTTCGGCCGGGACAAGACTCTGTACGTGACCGTCGGCGATCGCG
>JANMRV010000802.1:0-1041 GCA_031388685.1 Planctomycetota bacterium | reverse complement strand
CCGACAGCGAGGGCACTGGCCTGACGCGCAAGGCCTCCCACATATTATGCTGGCGTGGTCGGGCCACCCGCACAGTCATCCTCGAAGAGGTTTCGGCAATGACCAGTTCCACAATTCCGCGCAAGATCCTGGTCGCCGTTTCCGAGGGCGGGCTGTCCGATGCCGCGGTCGCCTTCGCGGCGCAGCTCGCCGTGAGCGCGGGCGCAGAACTCGACCTGCTGCACGCCTTGCCGGTGCCGACCATGATCGGACTGCGACTCTCGCCGGCCGAGACCAGCGTGCTCGAAAGCGAGCGCATGAAGCTGCTCGCCGGCGAATGGGGCACGTTGGATGGTAAGGCCGAACACGCAGGTTTCGACGCGCGCGCGATGCTGGCGCGCTTGCGTGTGGTGGCGGGTCAGCCGGCCAAGGTCGTGCTCGAACAAGCGCGCGCGCGCGGCGCGGATCTGATCGTGCTGGGCACCAGCGGCAAATCCAAGGAACTCGATTTCGGCGGCGTGGCGCGCGCGGTGCTTTCGCAGTCGAAGTGTCCGGTGATGATCGTGCCGAAGACAGCGCGGCCGGTGAAGCGGCTGCTCGTGCCCGTCGATCTCTCGCCGGCCAGCCTCAGGGCGCTGGCTGTCGCGCGCGATTGGGCCCGCATGTTCAGCGCACGATTGCTCGCCATCCATTGTTTCAGCGTGCCGGAACTCGTCGCCTACGGGATTCCAGAAGCGCCGCTCGCTCCGATGGACTTCGGGCTCGACGAATTGCGCGCCGCCGCGAAGGAACGCTTCGAGCGCGAGATGCGCGAGTTCGATTGGCGCGGCCTGCCCTGGGATGCTCGGCTGGTCGACGACAAGCCCGAACAGGCGATTCTCGACATCCAGGACGACTTCGATCTGATCGTGATGTCGACCCACGGTCACACCGGACTTGCCGCGGCGCTGCTCGGTTCGGTGGCCTACGACGTGTTGCGCCGCACGCACACGCCTGTGCTTGCCTGTCCATCCCACGACTGAGCCTTCCATGGATCTCGACACGACTTTTCTCGCCGGCCAC
>JANMRV010000799.1:0-3200 GCA_031388685.1 Planctomycetota bacterium | reverse complement strand
CGCGCCCCCACGCCCCGCAGGGCGTGGGGGCGCGGACATAGTTCGGAGTGGAGCCTGACTCAGTACGCAGGCAATCGAAGGGTAGGGTGAGGAAGTACCTGATCCTTTAGAAAACGAGATTGATGCGACAACTGGGGCCGCGACTGCACTCTGGTGTACAGACATGACCGACCCGACCCGACCCGTTGCCATCGAGGACCTGCTGGCGCACGCCGATTGGTTGCGCGCGCTGGCTCGAAAGCTCGTCGCGGGCGACGATGTCGCGAGCGATGTCGAGCAGGAGACCTGGCTCGCCGCGCTCGAGAATCCACCGCGCGATGCGGCCGCGCCGCGCAAGTGGCTCGCGCAAGTGCTGCGCAACATCGTCAAGCAACGCCGTCGCAGCGAGAGTGCGCGGAGCGCGCGCGAGAAGAGTGTCGCGCGTCCGGAAGCCATTGCGAGTGGCACGGAATCTATCGACCGTGCCCAGTCGTTGCGCGCGTTGATCGATAGCGTGCTCGAACTCGAAGAGCCGTATGGTTCGACGCTCCTGTTGCACTACCAAGAAGGACTTTCGCACGACGAAATTGCGCGCCAACAATGCGTCGCGTCTTCCACGGTGCGAAATCGCATCGCACGCGGCCTCGCGCAATTGCGCGAGCGGCTCCATCGTCGCCACGGCGACGCGTGGAGCGCGATCTTGATTCCGCTCATCCCTCACAAGGCGGCCGTTGGAGTCGCACTCGGATCCACAGCCGTCACAATCACGACCATGTCATCGCTCAAACTTGTCTCCGCTGTCGCAGCTCTGCTCGTAGTCGGCGCCGCGTTGTGGTGGAAGCTCCCTGAATTGGGGCCCACGGTTCCCGTGGCTGGCGCAGCGCGTCCCACTGCCGTAACAGTTCCTGAGCTCGATCAGCCCCTGACCGATCCGCAGATCGGGCGTGCGGTGGCCATGGACTCCAAGCCAATCGCAAGTCCGCCGCCCCCTGCGCCAATTCGCGCGCGCGGCGCCCTCGATGTCACCGTCTTGTGGGAGTCCGACGGTACGCCAGCGGCGGACGTGGTCGTCCGCGTGCTCGCCTGGGGCGAGTCGAGCGCCTTCGCGTTCACCACTTCGCAAACGACCGACGGCGAAGGCCGCACGCGCTTCGATGGCGTCGCGAGCGGTTCGGTCGTCGTCGCGCCCGATCGCGCGGAAGGCGATCAAGTCGAAGTCCGCGGCGGCGAGACGACGGCGCTGACGCTGAAAATTCCGCTGGGCATTTTCGTGCGCGGCCGCGTCGTCGACGAGAGCGGTGCGCCCGTGGGCGGTGCGCGCATCTGGCTCTCGCAATATGGAAACGGCGGCGAGGGCGAAGATGTTTCGACCGCCGATGCCGCCGGGCGTTTCGTGCTGCGCGATGTCGGCGAAGCGCGACGCATCGCCGCGCGAGCAGCGGGGTTCGCTCCTTCAGCGAGCATGCGCGTGGCCGGAAAACCTGGCGACACGGTCGAGGTCACGATCGAGATGCCGCCGAACGGCGGCGTGCTGCGCGGCGTCGTGCATGCTCCCGATGGAGCACCCGTCGCTCGGGCCATGCTGCAACTCGGCTCCGAACACGTCGGAATGCGGCCGCTGCGAAGCGGGGGAGAAGGCTACTCGCCGCCGCCGTTTCGCCTTGTCACGGACGAGAGCGGAGCTTTCGCTTTCAGCGGCGTCGCCGTCGGCCGCACGCAGTTGCAGTGTCGCGCCGGCGACTTCGCGCCGTGGAGCCAAGGCATCGAAATCCTCGCTGAGATGCCGACGGAAATCGACGTTGAGCTGCAACCGGGCGCGGCCGTCACGGGCAGCGTGCGCGGCGCGGACGGCGCGCCGGCGAGCGCGGTCCAAATCGGCATCGGGCCCTACGCGGACTTCGCATCGAGCAACACGCGCACGGGGGCCGATGGTTCCTTCTTCCTTGACGGGCTGGTGCCCGGTGAGACCGCGATTCGTTTCTCCGCTCGCGAGCGGGGCGACGCGCAGGCGTCGGTCAAATTGATCGCCGGTGAAGTCGCGCGCCTCGACGTGCAACTCGTGAAAGGCGGCTTCGTCGCCGGCCGCGTTATCGATGAGCAAGGTGCGCCGCTCGTCGGATGGCTTGTCGGTGCGGTCACGTCCGACCATCCCGGGCTGCACTTGCGCTCGTCGACCAGCGACAAGGACGGCAAGTTCACGCTCGACAACTGGCCGCCGAAAGCGAACGCGCTCGAAGTGCGCAAGAAAGGCGCGTGGGCCGGGCCGCCGGCGCTCCTCGTCAAGGAGGTCGAGGTCGGTCGCAACGACTACGTGCTGACCGTTCCCATGGCCGCGCAGTCGAAGGGACTGATCGTGGGGCGCTTGCTCGGACCGAACGGCGAAGTGGTCCAGGATGCGATGATCACCTGGAGCGCGCGCGGTTCCAATCAGGGCTTCTACGCGGAGCTCAGCACCGACACCGGCGAGTTCAAGGCCGAAGTGCCGCCGGGCGACTACGGGCTCACTGCACAGTCGCCGAATCTGGGCACGATCCGCGTGCCGGAGCGCAGCATCGGCCCCGGCGAAACGCTGAACGTCGGCGTGTTGCGATTCGCAGCACCAGGGCGAGTGCGTGTGAAGCTCATTGCGGGCAAGGGAATGTCGAGTGAGGCCGAGTTGAGCAACGTCTACGTCAACCTCGAGGATCCGGGTCGAATGGGGTCGGGCCAGATCGTGCTCGATGCCAACTTCGAGGGCCTGAGTCAGCCGCTCAGCCCAGGTTCGTATAAGATTCAAGTTTACGGCACGAACATGCGCGCGCCGCCGACGAACGTCGAGGTGATCGCAGGCGAAGAGCACCTGGTTGAAATCACACTGGAACCCGCGGCTTCGCGCAGTCTCGCGGTCAACTGGGCCCCAGGGGCGCCACCGAAAGATCCCTTCGAGTTCAGCGTGACGACTGCGGAAGGTGCGCTGTTCTTGAAGGGCAGCTATCCCGCCCATGGAGACGGCGCGAGCTACATCGGCCTCGACGGCCTCGCCGTCGGGACCTACTTGATCGATGTGAAAACGACCGACGGCCGCAGCGGCCGCGCATCGTTCACCGTGGACGATCTTGAGCCGATGAGCCCGCAACTCGCCGCGCGCAATCGCATCCAGGTCCAAGTGAAATGACGTAGATGTACGGAGTCAGGCTCCACTCCGAACTATTTCAGCGCCGGCCACGCCCTGAAGGGCGTGG
>JANMRV010000757.1:0-3029 GCA_031388685.1 Planctomycetota bacterium | reverse complement strand
CAACGGCGAGCCCATCGTGGTGCTCGAAATTTCCGGCAATCGCGTCGTGGTGGGGCGAGCTTCGCCCGTCCCGACTCAACTCACTCCGTCCCAACCAGAAAGGTCCTGATGCTCTCGCTTAGCACTCTGCTCCTGAATTCCGCGGCCCTGCCCGCGCTGAACGTCCAGCCTTCGCTGCTCGCGCTCCAGACCGGCGGTGGCGGATTGCCCGACGGCTGGTGGAAGATCCCCGCGGTTGCGATCGGCGGGATCTTCCTGTTGGTCTTCATCTTCGTGTTCATCCGCTACGCGAACCTGTACGTGCAGTCGGTGCTCGCGAAAGCCGGCGTCGGCCTGTTCGACATGTTCGCGATGAGCCTGCGGAAAGTGAATCCCGCGGTCATCGTCAAGGCGCGCATCATGCTGGTGCAGGCGCGCATCAACGATGTCGACAAGCGCGATCTCGAAGCGCACCTGCTCGCCGGCGGCCGCGTCGAGCGCGTCGTCGTGGCGCTGATCGCCGCCGACCGCGCGGGAATCCCGCTCAACTTCCGCACGGCGGCGTCGATCGACCTCGCCGGTCGCGACGTGCTCGAGGCTGTCCGTACCAGCGTCACGCCCAAAGTGATCGATTGCCCCAACCCGGCTTCCGGCAAGAGCGAGATCGCCGCGGTCGCCAAGGACGGCATCCAGGTGCTGGCCAAGGCGCGCGTGACCGTGCGCACGAACATCGCGCGTCTGGTCGGAGGCGCCGGCGAGGAAACGATCATCGCGCGCGTCGGTGAAGGCATCGTTTCGACGATCGGCTCGAAGGACACGCACAAACTGGTGCTCGAGAATCCCGATCACATCTCCAAGACCGTGCTCGCGCGCGGCCTCGATGCAGGTACGGCCTTCGAGATCGTCTCGATCGACATCGCCGACGTCGACATCGGCATCAACATCGGTGCGCGCCTGCAGGCCGACCAGGCCGAGGCGGACAAGCGCGTGGCCCAGGCCAACGCCGAAAAGCGTCGCGCCATGGCCGTTGCCGCCGAGCAGGAATTCCAGGCGCGCGTGGTCGAGAACCGTGCGTTGGTCGTGCTCGCCGAAGCCGAGATTCCCAAGGCGATCGCGGCCGCGTTGCTCAAGGGCAACCTAGGCGTGATGGACCTCTACCGCCTGCGAAACCTCGAAGCCGACACGAAAATGCGCGGTTCCCTGGGCGAGGGCGGGACGCCCAAGGCCGGCGAGTGATCGTGAGCGTGGACAATCCATGGGCCGCCCTAGGCGCCGTGAACGCGCTTCCCCAGGAAGAGGGGTCGTCCTCGTCGCTCTGGCGGCTGCTGCTCTTCGCAGCGCTCTTCATCGGGCCCGCGATCCTGAAGTCGATCAAGGAATCGCGGGCCAAGCGCAGGGAAAGCGCCGAGCGTGGCGCCGACCCGGCGTTGCCCGTCGAGGCGGCCGCGGAAGTGCCCGATTCGACGGATACGGCCTACGAGGCGTCGACGGGCAACGCCGACGGCGACCGAACGCAGTGGGAGCGTCTGATGCGCGGAGAGCTCGCGACTCCCGCTCCAGTCGCCCCGCCGCCGATTCCGGCCGCGGCTCGCCGCCGCGTGTTGACCGAGACGCGTGCGCTCACCGAGGAGCCGGCGTTGAGGGATTCGCCCGCCCTGACCGACTCGCCCGCGTTGACGGACATTCGCGTGCCGACGGTGGCGACCCCGGGGCTCAGTTACGACGACAACCCCGCGCAGAAAAGTACGCTGCGGGGTGACTTCGCTGAATTCGCGGCCCAGGAGGGTCTCGCTTCCGATCGCGACGGTGGTCCCGCCAGGCGCATCGGCGCCGCAGCGAGCTTTGCGGGTGCAGCCACGTTTCAGGATCTGAAAACCGCGGGCGCTGCCAGTGAGGTCACGAAGAAGGACATCGGTGGAGCCACTTCGGCACAGAGCGCGACGCGCCTTGCGCGCGTGCGCAGCAGTCGCTTTCAGCGCAGCGAACTGCGCCGCTCGATCATCGCCGCCGAGGTGCTCGGGCCGCCGCTCGCTCTGCGCGCGTCGGGTTCCGGGCCGACGAGTCCGCTCGGATGGTCCTGAGTGCTCGAACGTGGCCCCGCGACGTCAGTACTGGCTCCTGAAGTCAGAACCCAAGGTTTTCAGCTTCGCCGACCTGTGCGCTCTGCCAGGCCGCACAACGGGCTGGGATGGCGTGCGAAACTATCAGGCGCGCAATTTCCTGCGCTCGATGCGCGCCGGCGACTTGGTCTTTTTCTATCACTCCAACGCCGAGCCACCGGGAATCGCGGGCATCGCCGAGATCGTTCTTGAGGCCCATCCCGACCCCACGCAGTTCGATCGCGCGCACGAGCACTTCGACGCGAAGTCGAAGCGCGAGGCGCCGGCGTGGCTGATGGTCGACCTGCGCGCAGTCGAGCCGCTGCCCAGGTTCGTGGCCCTCGATGAGCTGAGAAACGACCCCGAATTGGCCGCCATGCAGGTTTGTCAGAAGGGCAGTCGCCTATCTGTGCAGGCCGTCAGCGCGTCGGAATGGGGGCGTGTCCTGGCGCTGGCGAAGCAGAAAGTGAAGCTCTAATCGATTATAGAGTAAGCACTTACGTCAAATCTGATCGTCTGGTTTCTCCCCGCGGGGATGGCTGGCTAGGCTGGCGCGCTCTTCCATCCGGGGCGCTTTGCCCCGGCGCCGGTGTGCGCGGCCAGTCCTGCCCAGCGCCCGCCGACGACCGACTGTGACCAGAGGAACGCATATGACCCAGAATTTCGAAAAGCTCGGCCAGACCCTCGAGGCCGCCCGCGAAGACATGGCCAAGGCCGAAGCCGGCAACAAGGCCGCTTGCGCTCGCGTGCGCAAGACCATGCAAGACATCAAGAACCTCGCCCAAGAGATCCGCAAGGAGATGCTCGAGTTGCGCGATGCAGGTGGCAAGCCCGCCGCGCCCGCGCCCAAGGCAGCGCCCAAGCCGGGTGGCATGGGCGGTCCGAGCCCGATGCGCTGAACCTCGGCCGCTCTGGCGAAGCGTTGAAGCCGCTGCTAGAGCCTTGGATCAA
>JANMRV010000748.1:0-3288 GCA_031388685.1 Planctomycetota bacterium | reverse complement strand
TGCCCACGACCTGCCCAGCGCCAAGATAGTCGTATTGCACCAGCGTCGTGCCGCCGTCCTTGATTGAGTACACGCGACTGGAAACGTCCGGCACATCGGGGCTACCGCTCGACGCGTAATTCAGGGTAAACGTCTTGCCGCCAATCGTTTCGCTCGTGCGCCGAATCGTGTTGCGGCCCGTCGTCGCCTTCGAATAGGCATAAGCGGTTTCCAAGTACCCGCTGCCGCCGACCGTGTCGTCCATGTCCTGGCGGAAGTTCGTAATGTTGCCCCAGCCATCGTACAGGTACTTCACTTGGTCGAGTTCGTCGCCAGAGGTCGTCGCGTCGAACTGCGTGACCGTCTCGACCTGGCCGAGCGCGGTGTACGCCGTCTCGATTCTTCGGACTTCAGAATCGAACCCCGTGCCGACCGTGTCCACGACTCTGATCGTCTCCCGTCCCGCCGCATCGTACGTCGTCGTGATGATGTTGCCGCCGAGCGGAGTCGAGAGGTACTGATCCTTCTTCCAGATCTGCTGGCCCTGCGCGTTGTAGGCGAATTTCACGACGTCGTTGGTCGAGTCGGAGGAATCGGGATACTGCACGTAGCCGAGCATCGCCTTCGACCCGAACTTCGAATAGCCGGTGCCCGTTCCCTTCAGGACGCCGTAGGAATACGTCGTCACCTGGTCGTCGCCCGAGCTCGGCATTTTTGCCGTGATCGTCGTCTGCAGCCCGTCGGTAAACCCGTACTCGACGACCTGGTCCTCGGTGTTGTTCGTGCCACCGCCCGGCGTGCCGTCGACCCAGTTGTTGATGACCTTCGTGCGCCGGCCCATGGCATCGTAGGCGTACCTGGTCTTGATGCTCTTGGGATCTTCGACTTGCAAAAGCGTGCCGTCGTCGTTGAAGGTGCTGATCGAGACGAGCACCGTGTCCGAGGGCGTGGCCGGATATAGATAACCAGGATAAGTGAAGTCGGCGCCGTCGTTCGTGCCGTACTGCGCGGTCCGCTTGACCCGATCGATCTCGTCGAACCAGCTCGCAGAAATCTGCACGCGGCCGTGGATGTCGGCAGCGGTGACCTTGAGGGTGCTCGGCGTGCCGCTGTCAGCGCCATCGTCCAATTCTCCAGTCGGCGTCGCGAGGTCGGTGTGAAGCCGGCTGATGCTGGCGCTCATCAACGCATTGCCGCGCGCATCGAACGTGGTCTCGTGCTCTTCGAGGACAATGTCGCCGGCCACGTCGTCAGCGTCGGTGTAGGCCGAGTCATTGGTATAGGCCAGCGTGTACTGCGCCACCGCTCGCCCCACGTGGTCGTACTTCGTCTTCGTGATCTGCTCGCCGTAGGTCTTGATCACGCGGCCATCGGCGTCGTACCAGGTCTGCGATTCCAGCGTGTCGTCGTCGGACCCGTCGCTCGGATCGATCTTGTGCCGAATCGTTTTCCAGGCGCGGCCGACGTTGTCGTAGCTCGTTTCCGAAAGCGCGAGCCGGTTCGTCGTCGTCGAGGTCGGGTCGTTCGTGTACGTCGTCGACGAAAATTGGCCCGTCGCGACCACGCGGTTCTGGTTGTCGTACTTGCTGAGCTGATCGGGGCCAGCAGGATTGTCGACGAGCAAGACATTGCCGCGCAGGTCGTGGGAAAAGTTCGTGTCGTTGCTGGTCGAGCTGTCAACAAAGGCCGCGCGCTTGGTGAGCAGGCTGTTTTTTCCAGGATTTCCTAGGTCGTACGTCAGCTCTTCGACCTTGGCCAGGTCGTCCGTGCCGCTCTCGCCGCCAGGAAAACTGTTGTCGTTCGTGCCGACCCAACGCGCGCTGACCCGGCCCAGTGTGTCGTACACGGTGCGCGTGATCGTGCCGTGCGCTTCCTTGACCTTGCGCTGCCGGCCCATGTCGTCGTAGCCGTAGGTTGTCGGGTCATAGTTCGTCGAATCAGAGCCCGCGCCGCTGCTGGGCACGAGGAAGTAGACGCGGCGTTCTTGAAGCTCGGTGCCGGCGGAGTCGTAGTGGAAGGTGGTGAGATGAGAAAGCGTGCCGAAGTCGCCGTTCGCGCCGGTGTACGTGCCCACGGCCGTGATCGGGTCCGACGAGCCTTCGTCGATGTGGCTCGACTGCGCAAAACTCGATCCGTCGACCTCGACAGCAATCACGCCCTCGGCTTCGACCTTGCCCGCGTGGTTTTTCACCGTGTACGAAACCGGCCCGTAGAACTTGGAAGTTCCAGAGACGTAGCGGCGGTATTGAAGCGTCACCAGCCGACGATCCGAGAGCCGGGTGTAGTACATCGTCTGCACGATCGACGCGCTGTCCACGGCCGGCAACGTGCGGGTCGAGAGGCGCCCCTGCGCGTCATAGGTCTGCGACGTGATGAGGGAAAGCGGGTTTGAAAGGACTGTCGTGAAGGTGGCGAGTTCGGAATCGCCGTCGATGTCGGTCGAAGTCTTCGTGTCCTGCACGCTCTTCGTAACCAGCCCTTTGTTGTAGCGGCGGTGCATGATCACGTCGTCGCCGGTGCGCTCGTAGTCCAGCGTGCCGTCCTTCTTCAGGTGCCGGTACGTCGCCACGCCAGCGTTCGATCCGTTTTGACCTGTCGTGACCGCGGGCGGCGTCGTCGTCACCTTTTCGATTACCAGGCTCTGGCCGCTCCACAGGTCATAGGTGTGGTCGGTCTCGTTGTAGCCGGTCTCGGTTGTCTGCGCGGTTGGGAACTCGCGCGACTTGTCGACCATGGGCCGAGTCAACGTGTAGCTGCCAAACGCCTGCGTCTTCGACTCCCAGGTGGTGCTGGACTCAAAAGTGCCGCCGCTGCCGGTGCCTTCTCGAAACAGCCTGGCGGTGACAAATCCCTTCATGTCTCCGCTTGTTGCGCGCGTAAATATCCTGACGAGGCCGCTGTTGGTTCCAGAGAGGCGGGTGTAGGCGACGCTGGCGAGCGTGTGGGTGTAGGCCGAAACGTTGTCGGGGTAGCCGATTTCTTCCACGCAGCCCATCGAGTCGCGCGAGACGTACGTGCACCACTTCTGCGAGGGAGTTCCGGTCGGAGTCGTGTTCGTGATGACCTGGGAAAGCCCCTGGCCGGTCTCGTCAAAGTACTGGGTCAGGTAGGTCGAGTCGGGCCGCTGGACGATCGCGCGCCGCGCCCATGCCTGGTCATAGTTCGAGGTGAACGTGCCGCCGTTGGCTTCGTAGGAAAACTGGTAAAGACCGTTGGCGCCGCCGCCGCAGCCGCACTGGCCCTGGAACCACGCGCTCGAAACTCGGCGCGAGGTGTCGTATTCGAAGTGCGCCGCCGTGTAGGGAAGGA